>DRJK01000124.1 GCA_011052215.1 Gammaproteobacteria bacterium | reverse complement strand
CCCATGATGCGACAGTATCTAGGAATAAAGGCCCAACATCCTGATATTCTTGTGTTTTACAGAATGGGTGATTTTTATGAGCTGTTTTATGACGATGCCAGGAAGGCATCCAGGCTGCTCGATATCACCCTGACTGCGAGGGGGCAGTCTGCAGGTGAGCCCATTCCCATGGCGGGCATTCCCTACCATGCCGCTGACAGCTACTTGTCCAGGCTGGTCCGGCGTGGTGAATCCATCGCAGTCTGCGAACAGGTTGGTGACCCTGCCACCAGCAAGGGACCGGTAGAAAGAAAGGTTGTCCGTATCATTACCCCGGGGACGATCACGGATGAGAGCCTGCTTGAGGAAAGAAAAGACAATCTGCTGACCGCCGTCAATCAATCGGCTGAACGATTTGGCATTGCCACTCTGGATATGACCAATGGGCGTTTCTGCATTCTGGAAGTTATCGGGGAGGAGGCACTCTTCAGTGAACTGGAAAGAATAAACCCGGCTGAATTGCTTGTAAATGAAGAAGCAGGTATCCAGTCCCTGTTGAAAAACTACCCGGGTTTTAAATACAGTGCGCCCTGGAACTTTGAAACAGAAACCGCCACTCGTCTACTCACCGGGCAATTTGGCACACTTGACCTGAAGGGCTTCGGATGTGAGTCTCTGCCGGTTGCGATTGGCGCCGCGGGCTGCCTGATCAATTATGCCAGAGAGACACAAAAAACCAGGCTGCCACATATCAATGGGCTGGTTGTCGAAAACAGGGAACAGGCCGTCATTCTCGATGCATCGACCCGAAAGAACCTGGAGCTGGATCGTAGCCTTTCCGGGCAGCATGACTTTACATTGGCCGGGGTGCTGGATAACTGTACAACCTGTATGGGCAGTCGTTTGATCCGGCGCTGGATAAACCGCCCCCTGCGCGACACTTCAATACTGAATCAAAGGTACGACAGTATTGAGGAAATGGTCCTGCAACAAGCCTATCCGGACATACAACCCTTACTGGATGGCATCGGTGATATAGAACGCATCCTGACGCGTATCATCATGGCCAGCGCCCGCCCCCGTGACCTGTCTACACTGCGCGATTCACTTGCACAATTGCCTGACCTGCATGCCATCCTTGATGAACTTGATAGTCGGCTCAGCCGGGATCTGGCTGCGGATATAAACCGGCACCCCGGGATTGTCGAGTTACTGACCAGGGCAATTATAGAACAACCTCCCATGTTGATCCGGGATGGTGGTGTCATCGCAAAAGGCTATGACAATGAACTGGATGAACTGAAAATGCTTAGCCAGCATGCCGATCAATACCTGATAAACCTGGAAGAGCAGGAAAAAAAGGCCACCGGAATCGCCACGCTGAAGGTAAGCTATAACCGCGTACATGGTTACTACATTGAATTGTCGAAGTCACAATCTGCCCGCGTCCCGGAACATTACATCCGTCGGCAGACCCTGAAGAACGTGGAACGCTATATCACCCCTGAACTGAAATCATTTGAAGACAAGATCCTCAGTGCCCGTGAAAAGGCACTGGCACGTGAAAAAATGCTCTATGAAGAATTGCTGAAGACCCTCTCGCAATCATACAAACCCTTGTCGTTATGCGCAAACGGGCTGGCCGAACTGGATGTGCTTTGTAACCTGGCTGAGAGGTCCCTCACGCTGGATTATGTCCGCCCGGTACTGGCTGACATGGATGGTATTGATATCAGGGGTGGCCGGCACCCTGTTATTGAGAAGGTTGCGGATGTGGTCTTTATCCCCAACGACACCTTGCTCGGTGAGGGACGCCGCATGTTAATGATTACCGGCCCCAACATGGGCGGTAAATCAACTTACATGAGACAGACCGCCCTGATTACACTGATGGCTTTTACAGGCAGTTTTGTCCCGGCCGACAGTGCGAAAATAGGAAATATTGACAGGATATTTACCCGCATTGGTGCCTCCGACGACCTGGCAAGCGGCCGGTCTACCTTCATGGTCGAAATGACAGAAACGGCCAACATCCTCAATAATGCCACATCAAACAGCCTGATTCTGATGGATGAAATCGGCCGTGGTACCAGCACCTATGATGGGCTGTCCCTGGCATGGGCCTGCGCCGAGCATCTGGCATCACGAACCCGGGCATTTACCTTGTTTGCAACGCATTATTTTGAATTGACGGGGCTGGAGGACGATCACGAGAATATTACAAACGTCCATCTTGATGCCGTCGAACATGGAGAAACCATTGTCTTTATGCATGCAGTCAAGGAAGGGGCTGCTGATCGTAGTTACGGACTGCATGTGGCCGCACTGGCTGGAGTACCAGGAGAAGTCATTGATTTTGCAAAAAAAAAGCTGGCAGAACTGGAAAACAGGGAATCGATACAAGCCGGGGAATCATCACCTGTCCGGCAACTGTCGCTGTTTCATACCCCTGCCCACCCCGCCATCACCCGACTTGAATCCATTCAACCCGACCAGCTCACCCCCATTCAGGCACTGAAACTCATTTACGAACTAAAATCAGATATTTAGGCCTCAAAAACCCCTCAAGACCCTTATTTCCCTGCCGATAAAGCCTTACATGAAACCGAGTTTCTGAATTCAGTTTTTCTGTTGTATCCGGTTGATTTTTCAGTTTCTAGATATTTGCAGATAAATCAGAAATGGTCACATTATTAAAATATAGAGAATCTGTCATTATGAAACTAGATTTATCAATTATCAGTCACATGAGCATCAAGCAAAAAATGTTTGCGGGCTTCGGCATCATCCTTGTTATTCTCGGACTCATCGCGGTAAAGACGGTCACCAGCCTGATTGATATCAAGGAAGGCACACGTAACGTGGTCCATGATCAGCAATCCACGGCCTTTCTGTCCATGGCGCTTTCAAAAACCATTGAAAACACCATGTCCGGCCTGGGGTTCTATCTGCTCAGCCAGGATAAAACCTTCAAAAAACAGTATGAAGATAACCTGGATAACTCAAAAAAGATCCTGAAAAAACTGAAAAAAAACAAGGCTATCGCAGTTGACTCACAAAGTTCAGCCATGGTCAAAAAGATAGAAAATGATTTTAATGACTTTCTATCCTACCACGTAACCCTGACTGAACTCGCCAGCAATGACCAGAAAAATTTCCCCGGTATGGATTTTTCTACCCGAAAAATTAACCCCGTCAGCCAGGCCATTCTACAAAATGTAGTCCAGCTTATTCCAGATGAAGATGAACACTCAAGAAATAAAGTCAACATTAAATTCATCAGCAAGGTTTACCAAATGCGCTATGCATGGGCAAGGGTAATGAGCGGCACACGCTCCTACCTGGGTTTCAGGAACAAGGTTGCCCTGGATGAAATCAAAAACTATTCCGAATTGTTTGACTCACTCCTGCAGGATATCAAGGCCAATTATTCAGACCACCTGTCGATAGAACAGGAAGCCGCACTGGATGAAATAACCAGCGCAACTGCCCAGTTCAAGGAACGCCTGCCTGTCTTGATAAAACTGCATGGTAGTGATACCTGGCGACAGGATGCCTATCTGATCCGAAGCAAGGTGGGCCCCATACTCACCAGGTTAAAAACCGGGCTTGATTCGCTGGTTGCAAGACAAAAAAACAATATCCGGCAAACCAGTAATGCCCTTATCAATAATGCAAGGACCACCAGCATTGCCGTTATCAGCATGCTGGCAGTTGCAATGGCCAGTGTCATTCTTCTGGCATACATGCTGATGAGTGGCATTATCAATCCCATGACCAGGGTGGTCGATCAGAGTGTTAAATCTATAAAATTGATTATGCAATCAATGAGCCACGAAAAAGAAACACTCAAACACATCGAGGATTCCAATAACGGTGATGCAATCCACAATATTGCCAAAACATTCAATGTAATGGCAGACACCTTGCGGGAATCGATAGAGCGAGAAAAGAAGGCAACCGAGAGCCTGAAGGGAAAAGTCAACACCATACTCGGCGTTGTGACCAAGGCGGCGAAAGGCGATCTTACCGGGCAAATTGAAAATATTTCCGATTTTGATACAGGCGAGGATATCGACCAACTGGCACAGGATACCCAGCAAATGGTTGATAACCTGAATAAACTGGTTTCACAGGTAATGCAGTCCGGCATCAAGGTTAATTCCTCATCAACTGAAATTGCAGCAACCGCCAAGCAACAGGAAGCCACTGTCAGCGAACAGGCAGCCAGTACCAATGAAATCATGGCGACAGTAACCGAAATTTCTGCAACATCAAAGGAACTGCTAAGTACAATGCAGGAAATCAGCACAGTAGCCGAAAACACCACCGGGTCTGCTGCCGAAGGCCAGAACGCACTTGCCCGCATGGAAGAAGCCATGAGACAGATGAGCAAATCAACAGACAATATTGCATCCAAACTTTCCGTGCTCAATGAGAAGGCCTCCAATATCAACACCGTGGTTACAACAATTAATAAAGTTGCTGACCAAACCAACCTGCTATCCCTTAATGCCGCCATTGAGGCCGAGAAGGCAGGTGAATACGGTAAAGGCTTCGCCGTCGTCGCAACGGAAATCAGGAGACTGGCTGATCAGACGGCCGTTGCAACATGGGATATAGAGCAAATGATCAAGGAAATGCAGTCTGCTGTATCTGCCGGGGTAATGGGAATGGACAAGTTTTCCGATGACGTCAGCCGGGGTGTCGATGAAATGGGCCAGATCGGCGGTCAGCTAGGCAGCATCATAAATGAAGTCCAGGCACTGACTCCAAGATTTGAAAGTGTTACAGAAGGTATGCAATCACAATCACTGGGTGGTGAACAGATAAGTGACAGCATGATCCAGCTTAATGAAACAGCACACCAGACAGCCGACTCTTTACGCCAATCAGGCCGTTCTATCCAGCAACTAAAAGATGCTGCTAACGGCTTACAGGCATCGGTGTCCATATTCAAAGTCCGTAAAGATGGCTAAGAAGCTACTTATATTGTTTCAGGCAGACGATCAAAGGTTTGCTATTTCTGCAAAGCATATCGTAGAAATAACACCGTTAGTCGAATTAATAAATGTACCCAAAACCAGGCCTTATATTTCCGGCCTGTTTAATTACAGGGGAACCAGCATTCCTGTTATTGATACAAATATGCTTTTATTCAACAAGCCGTCTTCTCTCAATATATGCACACGAATCATCGTGTTGTCCAATAGTGAGGAAAGATCCCCGAAGTATGTTGGACTTATAGCCGAAAAGGTAAACAAAACTATCAATGCTGAATTTAGTGATATATCAAACCACACACTAACGGAGGAACATGATGCCTATCTTGGTAAAATATTCAATGATCATGATGGTGAGATTCAGATCCTTGATGTTGAAAAGCTTCTTCCACAGGAAGCCAATTGCCTGATGGCTGCCATAAATGCCACATAACGAAGACAATACCTGCTTATGAGCATCAAGAAAATAATTGACATCATCTATAAGGAAACCGGGATAGATGTTCATTCCATGGGTGAGCTGGCATTTTCGAATGCCGCCAATAATTGCATGCAGGAATTATCCATAAGCTCACTGACTGACTATATAATACTCCTGGAAAACTCGTGGGATGCACGAGAAAAATTAATAGAAGAAATAATTATCCCGGAAACCTGGTTCTTCAGGGATCTGTCTGCGTTTGATGAACTGGCAAGATTTACATTAAATACCATGAAGCCTGATCAACCGGTAAGGATACTCAGTCTGCCCTCGTCAACTGGTGAAGAGGCATATTCTGCCGCTATAACATTACATGAAAAAGGCCTCAGCCCCGACTCATTTCTTATTGATGCATTTGATATCAGTCAAAAAAATATAGAACATGCCAATAATGGCTTATATCGGGGAAATTCATTTCGCAAGGAAACACCGGACTTATACATTACAAGATATTTTAAATTATATGGTGATCAGTACAGCATTGATGATAAATTAAAAAGTAATATTAACTTTTCCAGACTCAATATCTTCAACCCGCAGGTACTCGCCATCCCCGATTACTATGACGTTATTTTTTGCAGAAATTTATTGATATATTTTAATTCAGAAAGAAAAAACATCGCCATTGGAAAAATACATCGTGCCTTGAAAAATAATGGCCTGCTGTTGATAGGCCACTCGGAAGCAAGCATCGTTCCAGCAGACAAATATACACCGTGTAACACCGTTCGATCTTTTGGCTTCATCAAGACCAGAAATAAAAAACCTGGCAATTATCAGGTGAAAGGAAATCCCCGGCCATTCACATTTAAACGAACTTTACCAGCCAGCCCGGCAGTCAAAACGAGAGTAATAAACAAGCGATCTGAAATACGTGCTTCGCCGAAAAAAAAACAGCCTGATACAACTAACAATATGGAAGAGGCAAGGAATCTGGCTAATATCGGGCACTATGCCGAAGCGCTGGCCATTTGTAGCAAGATTGACTCCATGTCCCCGTCTGCCGAATGTTATACATTAATGGGCATTATTCATGGTGCCGATAATAGTCTGGAAGAAGGCGAGAAATGCTTGCGTAAGGCCCTGTTCCTGGAGCCAAAAAATCATGAGGCACTGGCCCACCTGTCGCTGTTGCTTAATCAAAAAGGCGATAAAGATAATGCCGACCTTTTAATGAAGCGCGCTGAAAAATACCAGGCCCGTAATTAGCAGGATAGTTGAAAATGAGTCAGGACAAAGAAAATATAAATGACTGCTGGAATAAAATAGGCGTCTGGAGACGAGGGGATGATATTTGCTCAAGGCTTGAGTACGTAATCCATTGCAGAAACTGTGATACGTATATTGAAAATGGCCTGAATCTCCTGGACAGGGCGATACCGGATGGGTATATCCAGAGCAATACCCGGTTATACAGGGAATCAAAAAATGATGAAGATACCACCACCGTTTCGTGCATTATTTTCAGAATTGATGACGAATGGTTTGCATTCAATACTTTTGTACTGGATAAAATAAATGAAAATGAAAATGTACACAGTATCCCGCACAATAAAAATTCTCTCCTGCTTGGGCTGGTGAATATCATGGGAGAACTTGAAATCTGTCTTTCCCTGAAGCCGCTCGTATTTACAGGCGTCAGAGAACCATCAGCAGACAATGGTACTGGTCGAATGATGGTGATTTCACTTGAGTCAGGTAAATATGTCATCAAGGTAGACGAGATCATGGGTATATTCAGAATATCCAGTAATGAAATGGGACAGGCACCCGTATCACTGACAATGTCTGCCAATAACCTGATAAGTTCGGTCTTTGAACACAATAAGTTTCATATCGGTCTTATTAACGAAAAAAATCTTCAGAACTGTATTTCAGAGCGTACATCATGAGTACAGTCGAATTATTAATTGATCAGAATATGTACAGCCTCTATGTAGGCGATGCTACCACTCAAAGTGAGAAAATATCAGAAATACTTGAAGCGGGCTCCTTTGAAGATTGCAGTGATACAGAACTGGAAAAAATAATACAATTTACACAGGCGATCAATGGTGGGGCCAAACTCTGTAAAATACCATATATTACAGAGTTAACTGACCAGATATCCAGGTCACTGACACTACTACTGAAAAATGGCAGATCAGACAATAACGATATTCATACATTACTCCTGAAGGGACTTTCATTACTTAGCGGTCTTAATAATACAGAATTTATAGATGCAGAAACCTGGTTTGATACCCACTCAGCGGCAATAAACGAACTAATAAACAGCCTGTCAGAATCATCTAAAACCAAACCTTCTTGTGAGAACAAGGGTATTAATGGTGATAAGGGCAGTGGTAAACAAAAGAATACCAAATCGGATATAGATGTAAAAATGCTTGGCCTGTTTAAAATAGAAGCAGAGGCACAGGCTCAATTAATCAATGATAATCTTCTTTTGCTTGAGGATAATCCGGGTAATAATAGCCTGATAGAGCCACTTATGCGGGCCGCACACTCAATAAAAGGTGCTGCCCGAATGATTGGGCTTGATGATATTGTTACACTTGCACATAAAATGGAAGATTGTTTTGTTAATACCGGCAAAAGTATCATCAGTCTTGATCATGCCGCTATTGATATTTTGCTTACCTGTAATGATATTCTGGATAAACTGCACAAACTGGATGATGCCGATATAGAATCATGGCTTTCCGGTAATTCCTCCAGTATCCTGCTGGCGGCCAATGTACTTGAAAATATATCCAATGGTAATAAATATGATTCATCAGCACTCAGTGCCCTTGAAATTGGCAGTAAAAATCAGGATCTCGCAGGTTCCCGAAATGACGACAGCAAGCAGCTGTCATCAAATTCCAATTCGCCATCTGAATCTTCAGTCAGAATTCGCTCCGACCGCCTGAATACACTCATGGCATTATCCAATGAAATTCTGGTTTCCAACCACTGGCTGGAAAACCACATGAGTTCATTGCATACCCTGAAGAAACGACAGACCGAACTTGCCTCAAATATGGCACACCTTAAATATATACTGGATGATCTTGAAGCGCCGGACGAACTGTATTCCATTGCAATTGAAACCGAAACCAGAATTGATAATTGCAGGCAAGCACTCAGTACAAATATCAACCAGCTGGAGGAATTTAACAGAAAGTCTTTCAATCTGACATCCAGATTAAATCAGGAAGTAATAGCAAGCCGAATGAGATCATTCAGTAATGGCGTGCATGGATTCAAAAGAATGGTTCGTGACGTATCTCACACGCTTGGCAAACAAGTCAGGTTGACCATTAACGGGCTGGATACCCTGGTTGACAGCGACATACTGGACAAACTGGAGGCGCCACTGACACATTTGATCCGCAATGCAATTGATCATGGAATTGAACCACCTGAAGAGCGCATTGCTAATGGAAAAAACAAATATGGCACGATCACAATTACAGCCATGCACAATTCAGGTCGGCTTAATATATCCATTGAAGATGATGGTCGTGGCATCAATACCGAGAGACTCCAGAAAAAGATTATTGAAGAAGGACATGTAAGCAGCAGCATGGCTGACAAGTTATCGGAGTCTGAACTCCTGGACTTTTTGTTTCTACCGGGTTTCTCAACGCGAACTGATGTTACTGAATTCTCCGGGCGGGGCGTGGGACTCGATATTGTACATAACGCTGTTACGGAAATGAGAGGAAAGATACAAAGCCGCAGTACACCTGGAACAGGGCTCTCAGTCCTTCTGCAACTCCCGGTGACACTTTCAGTGCTACACACATTACTGATACTGATTGGCAATGAATATTACGCAATACCCCTGTCAAGAATTCATTCAATTACCACTACATCAAAGGACGATATTTTTTCCATTGAAAATAAACAATTAATCAAGTACAACAATCAGGACATAAGCCTTATAAACGCCAATACAGCGCTTGAATACTGCATTGATACACACAACAATACGGATGAATTGAATGTAATAATATTTTCAGAACGTGGTGAACATTATGCCTTTGCAGTGGATAACATCATTGGAGAAGAAAAATTTGCCCTTCACGTCATCGATCAACGTTTGGGTAAACTGAAAAATATCAGCGCCGTAGCGGTCACCGATGATGGTCAACCGGTATTCATACTCGATGTAGATGACCTGCTTGTCAATATCCATGAAATGATCAGTGGTAACAGAATCGGTAATATAGACCGAAGTAAACAGACCCAACAGCAAATCAATATCCAGAAAATACTGGTTATCGATGATTCACTTACCGTTCGCGAAGTCGAAAAAAATCTGCTTGAAACACATGGATATAATGTTGACACGGCGATTGATGGAGCTGATGGCTGGAACAAAATCAGACAATATGATTATGACCTTGTCATTACAGACATTGACATGCCCCGCATGAACGGGATTGAGCTGGTGTCTAATATCAAAGCCGATAACAGACTGCAATCAATACCCGTCATGATTGTTTCCTATAAGGATAACCCTGAAGACAGACAGGCCGGGCTTGAGGTCGGTGCAGATTACTACCTCACAAAAGGAAGTTTTCATGATGAAAGTCTTATTGACGCAGTATCGGATTTAATCGGAGAGCCCACCCAATGAATATTTCTATAGTCAATGATAATCCGTCTATCACGCGGTTACTGGAACAGATTATCTCTATATACAGCACCCATAACGTGATCTGGACCGCTGATGATGGTTCTGTTGCTGTCGAGAAAAACAGCACAAGCCCTCCTGATCTCATTCTAATGGATTTGATTATGCCTGGTATGAATGGCGTTGAAGCGACAAAGAAAATCATGAAGAGCTCTCCCTGTGCTATCCTGCTGGTCACCGCCAGTGTTGAAGGTAATGCCGGCATGGTCTTCAGCGCCATGGCCTCTGGTGCGCTGGACGCAATCACCACACCCAATCTTTCCAATACAAATACACATTCCAGCCTGGACAATTTTCTCGCAAAGCTATCCATGATTGAAAAACTGGTTACTGCTACTGTCAGGCCATTACCAGGCAGGGACCTTTCATGCTCGCCCGATATAACAAGAAAACCGATAGTATGCATTGGCTCATCTACCGGAGGGCCGGGGGCATTAAGCATTATACTTTCCGGCATACCTGAAGATTCAGAAGCCACATATGTCATCGTACAACATGTAGACAAAAATTTTATCTCAGGGCTGGCAGAGTGGCTCGATGCTCAATGCAAACTGGATGTATCTATAGCAAAAAGCGGTGATAAACCCATGCCAGGGAAAATCTATGTGGCTGGTGGCGATAAGCATATAACTGTAAATAAATATAATAAATTTCAATATACTCAACATCCTGTCGAATATGCATACAGACCCTCTATCGACATTTTTTTTGATAGCGTCGTTAACTACTGGCACGGCAAGGTAATTGGTGTGTTATTAACGGGTATGGGTTACGATGGTGCTAAAGGACTGCTTAATATTAAAAACAGGGGGGGAGTGACCATCGCACAGAATGAAGAAACTTGTGCAGTTTTTGGTATGCCACGTGCCGCAATCATGGCAAATGCCGCCCAATTGGTCTTGCCTGTACAGGCCATATCGGCTGCTATTGAAGATGAAGTATACACGGCAGCCAGTATAAAGATCAGAACCTCTGCGGATGGTTAAATATATGGATGATCGAACATTACAACTGGATATGGGCCTGAATCTTAGTAAAACCATCAAGGTCCTGCTAATAGATGACCAGGCTATTGTGGCTGAGGGAATAAAGGATATGCTGAGTGATGAGGAAGATATCGAGCTTCATTATTCTGATGACCCGGCCAATGCCATTACCCTCGCTACAGAACTTCAGCCTACTGTCATTTTACAGGATCTTGTCTTGCCTGATGTGGATGGCATGACGCTGGTACGATTTTATCGTGGCAATGATGAAACCAAAAATATTCCTATCATTGTACTGTCCAGTAAAGAGGACCCCGCAGTCAAACGTGATGCCTTTCAATATGGCGCAAATGATTACCTGGTAAAACTCCCGGATAAAATTGAACTCATTGCCAGGATACGTTCACACGCCAAACAGTATATGCTCCAGCTGGAACGTAATGCTGCTTTCTTCGCATTAAGTGAGATGCAAAAACAACTGGAAAAAACAAATGCTGAACTGGAAAGACTTTCTTCACTGGACAGCCTGACACAGCTGGCAAACAGAAGAATTTTTGACGCAACACTGGAGCAAGCAATCGAAACAGCTAACCGGGAGAATAAACCACTCACACTGATATTAATTGATATCGATTTTTTCAAGCTGTTTAATGATACCTATGGCCACCTGAAGGGTGATGGCTGCCTGACCAGGGTTGCAGAGGCCCTTAAAGAAATAGCCACCAGGCCAGCAGACCTGGTGGCACGCTACGGTGGTGAGGAATTTGCCGTCATCGCCCCATCGACGGATGAGGCGGGCGCAATGAAACTTGCGAATAACCTCAACCAGGCGATTTCATCACTTAAAATCGAGCATGGTTCGTCCAGTGTCAGCGAACATGTATCAATAAGTCTCGGGGTCTATTCATACATCCCGGATAGCAAATCCAGCAGCGCAAGCTTTATAAAATGTGCGGATAAGGCCTTGTATTTCGCTAAAGAGAACGGCAGAAATCACAGCGAATTATATAAAAATGATCACGACTGTCCCATTAACATGTAACGAATACAGTTAAAATGCAGGCGGCAAATACGCTTTGGGCTAACCCGCAATCCGGACATGAAACCGGTAAGCCCGATCAAGACACGCAAAACATGCCATCCATGGCGGCTCGTCTGCCGCATCCGTGCGGCAGACGGTCTTGATCAGACTTACCGATTCCATGTCCTCACATTGTTATGTGCTTCATAAAGTTAACGGGACAGCAGTAACAAATGATTAAACCTGGCTTCACCGGTTGACCACACCAATATCGCACCGACAGCAAGGCTATTATCACTCATGATTATCTAGCCATAGCGGCCGCTTGTAAGCGACTGCGTATTTGGTGAACGCGCAAGAAATACCTGCAATCGGCGATAAATGACACAAACGACACCCCCCCCAGCTGATGATTTCGGGATTATTCTTTCAATGGAGACTGTTTTTAAGTAACATATCAAGCAAGTAATTCCAATATTTCACTGTATGAAGGCCCTTGCATGACCTATATCGTTACTGACAATTGTATCCGCTGTAAATATACAGATTGCGTTGAAGTATGCCCCGTAGACTGTTTCCACGAAGGTCCTAATTTTCTGGCCATCGACCCTGAAGAATGCATTGACTGTAGTCTGTGTGAACCTGAATGTCCTGCTGAAGCTATTTTTGCAGAGGACGACTTACCCGAGGATCAGTCCCATTTTCTGGAATTGAATAAGGAACTGTCTGAAGTCTGGCCCGTCATAACTGAACAGATTGCCCCACCAGATGATGCTGAAGAATGGGATGGTAAACCGGACAAACTGCAATACCTGGAAAAATAAAAAAAGGCGGCCGATTATCGACCGCCTTTATCCATTCCAGGAACTCCGTTTCCTCACAATTCCATTTGACAATTTCCTGTCTGATCCCTCGCAACCTTGCTAGGCCTTTATTCTCTACATTCTGTATCAGAAATCAATTTATAATTTAGTTATTTATAATATGTTAACTTATTATATAAGCATTTACTTATTTATCTTAAATAATTTAAACATAAGCTTATGTTATTAATTAGACTTAGTTTAATTTTTTGTAGGATATTCCCTACGTCACTTTCAGATAATATCCAATATTAAATATCAATTAGCAGCCCGACGGGTTTGTTTGTTCAGGATCTCCAATAACTCACGTGGTGATATATAACTCTGGATCAACCGTCCGTCTGGAAAAATGATTGCAGGTGTGCCGGTAAGCGCCATTTGCTTGACCATGGCGAGATGCTCGTTCACGGGGTTCTTGCATGTTTTCTCTGGAATAACATCACCTGAAGCGGCCACCGTGAATGCCTTTTTCCTGTCTCTGGAACACCATACAGACACGGCCTTCTTGTAGCTGGATGAACCAATTCCTGCGCGTGGGAAAAAAAGATACCGTATAGCAATACCCAGTTTATTATATTGCTTCATCTGGCTATGCAGTTTCCTGCAATAAACACAATCGAGATCCGTAAACACGGAAATCGTGTACTTTGGGTTTTTGGGTGTAAAGATAAGCATATTTTTTTCGCCAACCCTGTCCAGAGAGCCCTTTCTGGCAGCGTAAAGACTGGGTTTTGTCAGATTCTTTCCTGTTTTCAGGTCCATAATATTGGCATCGAGAAGATAGCGCGCATCCTTGCTGAAATAATATACACGTGCACCCACTATGACTTCATATAAGCCTTCCACCGGCGTATATCTGACGCTATTGGGGACAAGACCGGGAAAATATACCGTAAGATTTTTTCTAAAATCTGCATCTGTCACCTGTTTTACCTGGGCTGCCAGAGACAAATGACTCAACATGGATGTTAACAGTACAAATATGGATAATTTTGCAATTTTACTCATATATAAATGTTTCCTGGATTCTTGAATTTGCACAGTAGAATAAAAAGATAATGTGCCTTTTTATTTAAAATAAGGTTTACCCTCGGGGATGATGAAGGGCATGCAGTTCCTTCAGGCGTTCCCTGGCAACATGTGTGTATATCTGCGTGGTTGATAAATCAGAATGTCCCAGCAATAACTGCACTACCCTTAAATCCGCACCGTGGTTAAGTAAATGCGATGCAAAGGCATGCCGCAAGGTATGAGGTGATATTTCCGAATCTATACTTGCTATCCTTGCATATTTTTTTAGACAATACCAGAAGGCCTGACGCGTCATAATCGAGGCCCTTCTGGTTGGGAAAAGGGCATCACAGGTTCCTCCTTTCAACAGACCCTTGCGTGTGTCTTTCATGTATCTATCCAGCCACTCCATTGCCTCTTCACCAAGAGGAACAAGCCGCTCCTTGTTACCTTTTCCGGTAATACGCACTGTCCCCTGCCTGATATTGACCTGTTTTGTCGTCAACCCAACCAGTTCGGAAACACGCAAGCCTGTTGCATATAAAACCTCCAGCATGACCCTGTCCCTGAAGCCTTCCAGCTTTTCAAGGTCAGGAGATTCCAGCAATCTTTCAACTTCAGTCTCTGACAATGTATGTGGCAGGGAGCGGCCCAGTTTTGGGGTTTCTATCTGCACACTCGGGTCTGAGTCAATCAGGTTGTCACGAACCAGAAATCGGTAAAACCGCCTGATTGATGAGACAAAACGGGCAGTGGATCTGGGCTTTGATCCATCCCGTACCCTGCTGGCCAGGTAGGACAGCAAATTTTCACGGCTCACAGAAAGCAGGCCGGTATTCGCAGAAGAAGAGTGGTGTGAAAGACAGGCCAGCCATTTTGAAAAACCGGAGAGATCACTTTCATAGGATAACAGGGTATTCCTGCTCAGACCGTTCTCCATCCACAGCATGTCACAAAACCGCTCAATCAATACCCGATCCTGCTCTGCTATATTATTCGGCCTGGCTCCCGGCATGAATATCGACTCTTTAAATTTAGCTATTTAAACAAACCCTTTAACACCATGTCCGTATAACTGACAATGCCAATCACTTCACTGTTTTCCAGGACTGGTGCTCGAGACAGGTTAAAACGATCAAACATCCTCGCGCAGTATCGAATATCCATATCCGGATCAATGCTGACCACGGGTTTTGACATAATCTCGTATACATTCACGCGATCTGGTGACCTGTCTTTTGCCAGTACATGCCGGGCAATATCTGAAATTAACAGTATTCCATATTCATCATTATCATTGCGTTTATTTACCAGCAGCGATTTTGTTTCGATATGTTTCATGGCGCTCAAGGCTTCCTTGATTGTTGCCATGCCATCAATCATATCAAATTTATTTTTCATTACATCTCTTACCCGAATAATCTCACGGTCACTCATATCTCTTCCTCCACCACTCCGGATAATCTCTGAACCTGTTGTGATACACCGACTGCATCTTCCACATCAATCTGGATCGCTATACCCGTACCCGGTCTTTCCTCGAATTCACCAACTTCATTAAGCAATTCAAGTATCTTCCTGCTCAGGTGTTCCTCCACCAGAAATAAAACGACATCCCGCTGGGTTTCCAGACTCAAACCAAAGAATGTTTTGGTTTTATTCAGTCCTTCTCCCCTGGCGTGATTAATTACAGTTGCACCGGTTGCACCTCCTTTTCTTGCCGCCTCCATTATTGCATTTGTTTTATCATCTTCCACAAAGGAAATAATCAGTTTGAAGTGCATTATTTTTCTCCTTTATTTTCATGTTGCATCACTGGAATTTTCTTCCCACCCGCAATCCATTCACTCGCCTGCGCATATAACATAACTGAAATTATAGGAAACAGGCTCGCAAAAGCTATTAATCCAAAGCCGTCAAGTAACGGGTTTCTACCTGGAATAGTTGATGCCAACCCCAGCCCCAATGCCGTAACCATGGGCACGGTCACCGTTGATGTAGTCACCCCGCCTGAGTCAAATGCAAGGCCTACGATAATCTTGGGTACAAAAAATGTCTGTATAACCACAATAATATAACCGACAATAATATAATAATGCAGTGGTGTTCCCGATATGATCCGGTATACACCTAATGTAATGCCGATAGCGACCCCGATCGCCACTGAAATCCTCAGCCCGCGTTTGCCGATACTGCCTCCAGATACATCATTCGCCATAATCGCAACCGCTATCAGTGATGGCTCTGCAATTGTTGTAGCAAAACCTATTGCGGCCGCAAACAGATAAACCCAACCATAGTCATCCCACTGCAAGACTTTGCCCGCGGTTGACAGTCCGGCCCTGATAAATTCCGGATCGGTTAATTGCTGGGCCATCGATTTCCCAATCGGAAACAAGGCCTCTTCCAGGCCCACAAGGAAAAAAGAAAGGCCCAGCAAAACGTACAATATCCCGATTGCCACCTCCTTTAAATTAGGCATGGGTCGTTTAATGACGAAGTACTGGAAGCCGAAAATGATAACTACAATAGGCACAATATCAATCACGGTACTCAGAATAATAGACAATATCTCGACAATAAACTGCATCAGATAATCATCCCGTAGGCCATGACAAATATCATTGGCGTTAATGAGGCAAACGCAATAAGGCCAAACCCGTCAATGAGTGGATTTCGACCACTGATACTCGATGCGAGTCCGACGCCCAGTGCGGTTACGAGTGGAACCGTAATGGTCGAGGTTGTTACACCACCCGAATCATAGGCAATACCGATAATCTCCTTGGGCGCAAAGGCCGTCATCACAACAACACCTATATACCCTGCAATAATAAGAAAATGAATTGGCCAGCCCTTTATAATCCTGATCACGCCTACCAGAATTGCAAAACCAACCGATATTGCCACCGTCAGCCTCAAGCCAGTGGCATAGGATTCCTTTGAAGCCTCATCCGGCGGGATCATTCCACCTTCTGCGGCGACGGTAGCAGCTTCATTTGCAACTGAAATCAGTGCCGGTTCCGCAATAGTCGTACCAAAACCCAGTGAAAATGCAAAGACCAGCAGCCAGAACAGACTGCCTTTTCGCGCGAAGGCATAGGCCAGTGACCCACCGGCAGGAAACAGCCCCATTTCGAGACCTCGTATAAACAGGCTCATACCCATCAGGACAAAAAATACACCGGTGAGGACCTTCCCGACATCATGAAAGGGTTGTTTGAGAATAAACAACTGAAAAAATATCACCACCAGAATAATTGGAAGTAAATCACGACCACTTTGAGTCAGTGGTTTTATCATATTATGAATAAACTTCATCAATAAAACCCGGGCATCATACGGCTCATGTCAGGTATTAAACCCCTTTGGAATTCAAGGTTCAGATTTTTTCGAATCACCTGACGGGTTGGTAAACTGGTCATTCAATACCTGCACAAACTTGTCTGCCTCATCAATGACTTCTTTTGTAATCTTGCTGGTTCTCCTGCCCCACCCGACCGGATCTGCCGCAAATATACTTCGCCATGGACGGGTGTTTTTTAAAAAGGCCTTGATCAGCCTGCCACTGCCTTCATCCGAACCAAACTGCTTGCCTATCCAGCGTATAACCATATTGGCAGCAATTCTTCGCGACATGTGGTGCAGGTATACAACTAATAATGCGCCTGCCGCAATCATCAGGTATTTCCAGCGAACATCCTGAATATTCACCAGCCAGGGAGGCTCAAAGCTGAAATCATTCCAGTAATCCAGAGAGACTGTACCCCCTATAAACAGGGATAGAAACAGTGAGTACACAAGGATATCCACCCACAGCACACGGGTTCGCCACCGTTTCACGCACTCGCGCAGGCGGGGCATCCAGTCCTGCTCGAGCTCCTTGACCGTCTTGTCGAGCAGGGAAATAATACGGTACGAGCGCTCCACGCTGACATTTGCCATACGCTCCTTGATCGCGCCGAGATCCTTGTCACGTTTTTCTTCATAACGTTTGCGTAACTCATCATTTTCAATCGGCACAGCAACATCCGGATTAAAAATCATATAAAATTTCCCGGCAGTCAATCCTTCCTGCGCCAGCGCGCGTTGCCAGGAGGCAACCACTTCTTCAGGATTATCTTCCCGTGCCGAGGTGTCCATCTGGTTCAAAATAAACAGAAACTTGGAGGAGTCCTGTCTTTCTATGGTTTCTGATACCAGATGTTTCAGGGTTTCACGCATGGCCCCCGGCTCTGGATGCCGGGCATCAAAAAAGACCAGAACCAGGTCAGACAGGTTAATAATATGTTCTGTACTGCGTAAAATGGCTTGCCTTTGGTCATCGGCGTCAAAACCGGGGGAATCTATCAGGATCTTCCCGCGCATAATCTCGCTTGGGCAGGTTTTCAGCTGCAGGTAGGAGTCGATTTTCTGCCCTTCACCCGGAGAAACCGCTTCTATGTTATTACTGATCTGATAAAAAGGGAAACGGGGATCTGAATCCAGTGCGATACCCGGTAATACCCTGGACTCCCCTTCTTCGCTGAAACAGATAACCGTAAACTTGTCATCGACTGCCTGGTTACCGGTTTCCTGTATTTTTTTGCCTACATAGTAATTAATAAACGTGGATTTACCGGCAGAGAACGTTCCCAGTATTGATATCAGCGGCCACCATGAAATCTGGTTCGCGTAGGATTCACCCTGATCAAGTAAACCTGTGGCATAGCCAACCTTATCGAGCTTGTGAAAACTTCTGACAACAGATACCAGCAGGGGGTTCTCATTCCTCAGATGTTGTTCCAGTTCTTTCAGCCGGGCACTTAGTTTATTAGATGAAAACCACATGGCGTATCCTGCGACAATTGAATGTGGCTACAATACTACCACGGCATAAAGCTATTCATGAAATTCATGGGCCTTGATACATTACGATTCATTATCGACATATCCCTTCGCATCTGGTAAATGGAAACATTCATCAAATGCAGTGACCTGTTCATGTCAACGGCATTCTTGTTCATAATGTGCATTTCCTGCAACTGACTACCCAGTGTATTACCCATCTTGTTAACTGAATCCGTCATTTTTCCCACACTCTGGGCCATTGAATCTATATTCCTGGAGATTAGCACCATGTTCACAGAGATAACGTCCATCTGTCTGACAACCTTGTCGACATCCGTGGTCAGACTGTAGATCAGGTAAAAGCCATAAACGGCCAGGAGTATAAAAGCAAATAACGAGGGATAAACGATGGCCTCCCAGCGTTTGGCGCTGGCAGAAAATACCTGGTATATCTTTTCTATACTGTTGATTGAAACTTCATCATCAAATGACCAGGCTGCCGGCTTACCGGTTGTATTATCATCCTTCTTATCCTGTTGGGCTGGTTTATCCTTTTCATCAGCCGCAGAGCCTGTTTTTTCCGTCATAAAGATCACCGCTTAGGAAATGGAATTGCTTGATTGAATATTATTATATCATAATATGTTAATAATTAAAACCTGTTCAATGCGGACTAGAAATCCCCTTTGGCCCCCCTCTGCAGGATATCGGTAATAATCATCTTGACCTGCAAGGCCTCCTTCTTCAGGCCAGGTGGCAGTGTTTTGCCTCCATAAATCATCATGTCCATATTCATGGTGTACAACCAGAGTTTGCCCCGCTTGTCCTCGATCAGGCTTACACGGCAAGGTAAATAAGCCGAATAGGCATCACTGTAATCCATCATTTTTGCGGCAGTCAGTGCGTTACAAAACATGAATATCTTGGCATACCGGTAAGGTTTCCCGCTCATTGCAGCTACCTGTTTATACAGGGGTAATTCACCGACATTCTTGATGTTGTGTTCACTGGCGATCGACTTCATCACATCCTCAACATCATCAGCACTCAGACCATCAACCACTGGCGCCTTCCAGACTGTCGCTTCAACTGCATTACCTGTCTTTGCCAGTTTCTCTGCCAAACCAAGGTAGACGGTTCCCGCCTTCGGGTCGAGTTCGGTAAACAGCCCCATCAAGCCGGAATAACGGTTTACACCAATCCCGATCAGGATAACGACTATCAGACCAATCAATGCAAATATATTTCTGAGTGTTGCCAATAGATTCTCCTAACTGTGGGACAGCTTCTTCAGCCTGTTTTCCAGTTCCTTTGCACGCTCCGGTTTTAGTCCGCGAATGATTGTCAGTAAATGGTATACCTTACCCGTTAGTCCGTTATCCAGCAGACGGCTTGCAGACTGGTAAAGGCTTTCACCTGCCTTTTGCCATTCTCCCTGAGAATAATAAAGATTACCCAGTTCACCATAGGCCTCCGGGTTTTCAGGAATCAGCTTTATCGCCTGTTTGTAATAACCAATTGATTCCTTGTATTTCCCCTGCCAGTAAACCTGCCTCGCTTTATTGATAACAGTTAAATACTGCCTGAATTTTTCCTGCTTCTGCTGAAATGCCTCGTAATCTGCCTCTGCTGAAGGTGCCATTTCACGTTGACCCTGCATGTGATTTCGTGGCTGCACCCTTCCGGTAGTCCATTGTTGTTGTGCAGGAGGCACTTCAGGTGAGACGGACATATTCACAGGTTTATCCTGACCCGTTTTGCCACCTGGCACTTTTACGTCGATAACAGCAGGTTTCTTGACAACGGAGTCTGCCTCACCTGGTACAGATTTTTCAGGTACAGACGTTTTAGCGGGCAACTGCTTTACAGGTTCGGGCGCAGGCGTTTTAACCGGCAACTGCTTTGCAGGTTCGGGCACAGGTGTTTTAACCGGCAACTGCTT
>DRJK01000123.1 GCA_011052215.1 Gammaproteobacteria bacterium | reverse complement strand
TAACCTGCAATCCGGACATGAAACCGGCAAGCCTGATCAAGACACGCAAAAACATGCCATCCATGGCGGCTCGGCTGCCGCGTCCGTGCGGCAGACGGTCTTGATCAGGCGTGCCGATTCCATGTCCTCACCTTGACATGTGCTTCATTAAGTTAACGGGACAACAATGGAATAATATACAAGGCCACGAAGTGGCCCCTTCCCGGGACCTTCATCACATCACCCGCTCTGCGAGTGGTATTTAATTTATTTATATGCCTATTTAAACCAGTCGTTTATTTCATCATTTTCAAGGCCGGCAATGTCATCTTCATCCAGCTCAACATAACCAACATTTTCTTCCGCAGCTTCATCCGCTGCCGGTTCCTCTGTCTCTTCCGTCGGGGTTATGGCATCATTCCTGAAAGCATCAAAAAAAGGCCGGAAATTTTCCTCCGTAAGGCACAACATGATTTTTTCAACAAAACATTCATAACGTGCATCCCAGAAGCTGGTCGTGGCCCGGAAAAACGCCCGGGCGCAGATTTCCACCGGAACACGGAAAATACCGGTACTGATCGCAGGGAAGGCAATCGAGTGCCATTCATTTATTTCGCAAAGCAACAGGCTCCTCGATACGGCCTGCTCAATCCTGAACTGCTCGTCCCCCTCCCCCATGCGCGGTCCAACGGCATGTATTACCGCTTTATAAGGCAACTCTCCGGCCCCTGTGTAAACAGCCATGCCGCTATCAAAAATACCGTGCTCATCGACGAGCTGTGCGCTTTGATTGTCCAGTTCCTCACCGGCGGCATCTGAAATTTGTGCGGCCAGGCCGCCGCCGTGTTTCAGTCCTCCATTTGCCGGGTTAACAATAACATCTACGGGTGCCTTCAGAATATCGCTTACCTGAATAAGCAATTCCCTGTCGCCGTAGAGAAACTGCATGGATCGTTCGCTCATAATATCCTTTATCCTGAGCTGCAAGCTGCCAAAGGGCAATGCCTTGTAGAAGGGTGGAAAACCCGTACGATTTATCTGATTTTAACCCTTTTTTATATGTGATATTATGGCAACCATTGGCAACAAAGTCATTGTAATTTCAATGTAAATTATTGAGCCTGGTCACTATTTGACTCTTTTATTTATTGAACTGTTCTTGTATTCTGTTTATATAATTTTATAGATAAGGCTAATTAAGCATAATACTGTCTGACAATCGACTGATTTAGCTAAATCCTGCCCTGCTAATATATCTGCAAGGCGTTTAAGACACTCAAGGTGACACGATGGAAGAGCAAAAGAACACATTCAGGCGTTATAAGGACAACGACTCGGCACACCTGCCCTGGAAGGAATCAATCATTGAGCAGGACACATCCTATAAATGCCCTACTTATGTCCACCGGACACCTCCCTGCCAGGGCAGCTGCCCCGCCGGCGAAGATATCCGGGGATGGCTTGACATTGTCAGGGGGATGGAAAAACCACCGGCAGACCTCCCCTGGCAGGAATACGCCTTTTGGCGCTCAACCAATGCCAACCCTTTTCCTTCAATGATGGGGCGTGTGTGCCCCGCTCCCTGCCAGGATGGCTGTAACCGGAATGAGGTAGAAGGCTTTGTTGGTATCAATTCTGTCGAACAATTCATTGGCGATTATGGATTACAGCAAAAACTGGCCTTCAATGCGGCCGGCAAGGAAACAGGCAAGAAGGTTGCCATTATAGGTGGTGGTGTTGCCGGTTTCAGTTGTGCCTACCAACTGCGCCGGCTTGGGCATGCCTGCACAATTTTTGATGAGCATGACAAACCGGGGGGCATGGCCCGCTATGGCATACCAGGTTACCGTACACCGCGCGAAACACTTGATGGGGAATTCCAGCGTATTATCGACATGGGTGTTGAATTCAAAATGAATACCCGGATAGGCCGCGATATTTCAATGGATCAGCTGGAAAAGGATTATGATGCCGTTCTTATAGCAATTGGTGCCCAATCAGGCCGATTGCTGCCGATTCCAGGCGGTGATGCACCCAACTGTATCAGCGGTGTCGCCTTCCTGGACGCCTTCAATCAGGAACGCCTGAAATATACAGCAAAGAAGGTTGTTGTGGTTGGTGGAGGTGATACGGCAATGGATGTTGTATCGGTGGCACGCCGTCTGGGTCATATCAAGACAGTCCATGAAAAAGACCGCACCGAGTATGTCGTACTGGGTCACACGGCCCATGATGTTGCAACAGCCGCCAAAAAGGAAGGCGCCGAGGTAATGCTGGCTTACCGGCGACCCGTCGACAAGATGCCCGCGGCAGAGCATGAGGTAGACGCGGCCCAACGTGAAGGTGTCAGTATACGAGGGAGTATTACGCCCGTTGAGGTTGTGCTGGGCGATGATGGCCGGGCAACCGCTCTCAGGGTTGAGGTGGTTGAGTGGGAAAATGGTGAAATGAAGAATACCGGCAAAACCGAGGATCTGGAATGTGACCTCATCGTTGCGGCAGTGGGACAGACCGGAAATCTCGAAGGCCTGGAGGAATACAATAATGGTAAAAACCTGATTGATACCGATGCCTACTATCAGGTCAGGAACAAACCGGGGGTATTTGTCGCAGGTGATATTGTCAGGCCACATTTATTGACAACGGCAATTGGCCAGGCCAGTATTGCTGCGCAAAGTATCGATCATTATTTGAAGGCCGAAAAATTTGAAAGGCGTCCCAAGGTGGATGTTCACCACTTCAATCTTCTTGACAAGTTGAAAGAATGGGACATGCAGCCGGAGGATTATGATCATCATGTAGACTGGGGTACCGATACATCCAGTTTTGCCACACATAACTATGAAGATCGCTCACTTCATGAAATTATTACCTCGGACAAATTGTTCCTGGGACACTTTACCTATACACCCTGCCATCAAAGATCAGAAACAAAGGTCACAGCAGACCATGTGCTGAATCATTTTGATGAGCGTTTCGAAGGCCTGAGTGAAGACGAAGTACGCAGTGAAGCCGATCGTTGTATGAGTTGCGGCATGTGCTTTGAATGCGACAACTGCATTATTTTCTGTCCACAAAATGCGGTCAAAAAAACACCGGCAGCAAAATCAACAACCGGGCGTTATGTCTATACAGACTACACACGCTGCATAGGCTGTCATATTTGTGCAGACGTATGCCCAACCGGTTATATTGATATGGGTATGGGTGTTTAGCTACGCTTACCGGTAGAACAGGTACGCTGGCTAAATAGCCAATGTAAAATAAAGGGCCGCCAGTTCAGGGTTCAAAACCTGGACAGGGTGTTGAAACCCCTGCCGTTCCGGAGGTATCCCATCTCCGGTTTAATCTCATCCCCCAAACGGGTCAGGATGGAATCATTGCGATAAAATTGTTTTGTTGCCACACTCCCGATAATGGTAAAATAACCTGAAACACAAGGAAGACACGGGGGTCAGATGCCAAAACTTATCATTTTCAGTGATAGTCCAACCGAGTTTACTATCGAGGTAGGTAGTACAAGTATTGGTCGTGACAAGTCAAATGATATTAGCCTGAATGATAGCTCCATCAGCAAGCAACACGCACTTATTACCTACCAGATTATGGCAGGTGGCCAGCGTAATATAATTCTAACCGACCTGCATAGCACCAATGGTACATATGTAAATGGTAAGATGGCTACGTACCACAACCTGAAGGACAATGACCAGTTATCCATAGGCCAGGTTCATTGTGCCTATATAGATGAATAATATTTAAATTAGGGTCAGACTCGACATAATCCTGGAGACGTTATCTTATTATGAGTTCGACATATATTCTATCTGGCATATTCAAATACAATATTAGCAACAACAAATTATTTACCCTTCAGGTCAGATAGCCAATTCCCCCTGCATCCATCACAATTTATCCAGAGTTTCCTTTGCTTCCTTCAGGCCAAAGTAACGTGACTTGTCTGTTATAGCCTTCTGCAAATAACGTTTTGCAGCCGCCCTGTCACCTTTTTTATAATAGACCATAGCGAGGTGGTAATTGAGCACGTCCAGTTCGGGGGCCTGCCTGTTTGCCATCTGTAAAACCCGCAACGCATTTTCCATGTCACCATTTTTATAGAACACCCACCCCAGTGTATCTGCATATATCGGGTTTTTTGTTGTTTCAAATCTTTTTACCAGTTTGCTGGCCCATACCAGACTTTCTGTGTCGCGCTTGTAATCAACCAGCAACATGGCAAGATTATTGTTCGCCATATCATTTTCCGGTAGCTTGCCCAGAATCTTTTTATACACAGCCAGGGCCTCGTCATATTTACCACTTTCCTCATAGGCATTAACTAATAAAACCAGCAATAACGTATTATCTTTACTGGCTGCCAGGCCGGTTTGTAAAATGTGTATCCTGGCCTTTTTGTCTCCCCTGAACCGGAACAGACTCGCCAGGTTCTTATAGGGATTTATGTAGTCGGGTCTGATTGTTATCGATTTTCGGAACGCGGTCTCTGCACCGGAATATTTCTTTTGCATCAGCAACACCTCGCCCTTCAGGTTGTAGGCGACATAATTTTCTGACGACCGGGCAATAACCTGTTCGATACGTTGCAATGCCTTTTGGGGCTGTTTAATCGCATAGTAATTTTTAATCACTGCCACCAGCGGCTCAATTGCATCTGGCACTTTATTCAATACCTGCTCGAATTCGATAATACTTTCATTAAACCGCTTCTGAAACCGATAAATCACCCCCATCATTTGAAAACCTGTGACATTATCAGGCATGGCTTTCTTTATCCGGTTTACTGTTTTTTCTGCCGCTGTCCAGTCCTTTTTTGCCAACTGTACCGTCGCCAGCGCCTTGAGCGCACTAAAATCTGTGGGGAAGGCATCCAGAATAAACTGCAATTGTTCTATCGCGCCGTCCAGGTTCCCTGTCTTAGCCGATAAATCCGCCAACTCCATACGACTATATCGATCACGGGGATTGGTGCCGATTGCCTTCATTATGTTTTTTCGGGCGAGTTCCATCTGTTTATTCTGCAACTGGGCCCTGGCCAATAACAACAATGCCTTTAAGGAACCGGCATCATACTGCAGCACTGTACGAAAATCAGCAATGGCGGTATCGGAATCATTTTTAGCCAATGCAATGCTACCTCTGATCAGAAGCGCCTCACTTCCTCGTGGATCTTCCTTGAGTACTTCTTTTATCAGTGTTTCTGCCTTGTTTATATTTTTTTCCTTAATCATCATCAGGGCCAGCCTTGTCCTGGCTCTTAAACCCGACAATCCTTCCTTATCCCGTTTAATAATTTTTTCATAGACCTGCTTTGCCTTATCCGGCTTGTTTGCTTTTGCATAATACAGCGCCAGTCCAAAACGGAGTTTGTATGCATCTGGTGATTTTATAATAAAACCGAGTAACGCTTGCTCGGCCTGATCAGGCCTGTCGGATTTGAACATAAATTCGGCCAGCAACAGTTTTACTTCTTCATTTTCAGGGAATGCAATAATAGTATCCCGTAATGTTTTTCCCAGCTTCTTTTTATCATTTAGCTTGTCATAGAACCTTGCCAGGCGGATACGGTGGCCTATTACACCCGGTTCAAGAGAGATGATTGCATTCAGTTCACTGGCTGCCAGGCCATATTCGTCCAGGCTTGCATGTGTTATGGCCTGTAACATGCGTAAAGTAGTGTTCTTTGGGTGACGTTTTATACTTTCTTTTAACAGCCCTATGGCCTTTTCATTTTGTTTGTCCTGCAAATAGAGGGATACACGTAATGAAATTGCCCTTTCATTGTCTGCATCCTGCGCCAGTGCAGCCTCTGCATGCCGGACTGCCTTTTCTGTTTTCCCCTGTCGTAAATGAACACTACCAAGCAATACATGCGCATCGGGATTGTCCTTTTGCAGAGCCAGTGCGGCATCTGCCTTCTCCCGGGCCTTTTCCAGGTCGTTTGCAACAAGGAACAAGGTTCCTAAATGAATGATGGCATCAACATGAGTGGGATCAAGCTGCTCCACAGCCAGATATTGCTGGAATGCCGACCGCCAGTTTCTTAATTTTTGCTCGGTCAGGCCATACTGGTAATGCCCTTCAACATTTTTTGGATTGATCTGCAAAACATTCCTGAATTCCAGCCTGGCCTTGATGTAATCACCTTTTGCATACAGTTGTTTTCCATGCTGCAGATATTTTGCAGCACGTTCATCCGCACCACTACAGGCAGTCAGTAGTAATGCTGCAACATAAATAATCCATACATTGTACTTCTTGGCAATACGCATCCTGCACCTTCCTATTTTGATAAATGGCCATTCATAATAGTTTTAATAATCTAATCCCACCCGTGGAGCGGGCGGTATAATCAAACCCCTGGAGGGGGTCATCATGTATATTTTTCACTGCTGTGCCGTTAACTTTATGAGGCATATAACAATGTGAGGACATGGAATCGACAAGCCGGATCAAGGCCATCTACAGCACGGATGCGGCAGCCGGGCCGCCATGGATGGCTAATCTTGGCCTATGATTTGCGGCTAACCATTTCTCATCCCCTTTCCCAAGTATGGGATCCCGCTACCCCCTTGTGGGTGAAGGGTTAGAGCCTGCCCCGGACCTGGTGCGACCCCTGTATTTTTAGAATTACAGGATTATCTTGCATTGTATAATTGTAGTATTTTGCTACAATTGTATTAATACGTAACGAGGTTACGCCTATGTCTACCCCTTTAAGAGTCAATGATAGTCTTTTTAAAACAGCCGAGGCCGAGGGATCTTTGCTGAATCGCTCCGCTGCCAAGCAAGTTGAATTTTGGGCAGAGTTGGGTAAAAGGGTCGCCCATTCAATCACACCGACTGATTTATTGGCATTGATGCAGGGCATTGCAAATGTACATGTAGAAGTGCCTGAATCACAGCCGGTTAATTCTGAACATGTGTTTGCTGCCGTTGATAATGCAAGTTCAATGGACTCATTAGGACAGCAGATCACCCGAGGCAGCCTGTATTACGAAGCCAGTAAAAGCCGACCAGGGTTATTAGACCAGGTGATGCCAGATGGCACCCGCATAACCGGGCGTTTCAGTAATGGTTCGTTCATGCCGGAATGAGTAGTAGTAAACAGCTTTGGGTATTAGCCGGAGGAAATGGCGCAGGAAAATCTACTTTTTATCAACACTTTCTAGCACCAACCGGGCTACCGTTCATCAATGCCGATATTATGGCAAAGGAACTGGTTGCAGATCACACTGAATCCGTCAGTTATAAGGCGGCCATACTTACAGAAAAGCTGCGCTTTAATTTGTTACATTCAAAGACCAGTTTTTGTTTTGAGACCGTTTTTTCTCATCCATCTAAAATTGATTTTATAGCTACGGCCAAATCACTCGGTTATGAAATTATACTGGTTTATATTCATCTGCAAACCGATCAACTCAATCAGGCTCGTGTGGCGCAACGAGTAATGCAAGGTGGGCATAATGTACCAATTGATAAAATCATCAGCCGCATACCAAGAACCCTGCGTTATGTTCGTGATGCGTTGCCCCTGGTTGACGTAGCAAAGTTATACGATAACTCTTCACACCACCGGCCATTTTTATCGGTGGCTCTACTGAAAAATAGACAGCTCCATAAACAGATGGATACATTGCCTGAATGGGCAGAGACGATGCTATCAAATTACAGTTCATAAAGTTTTAAGTATTTTAAATATTCGCGACTAATTTCAACAAATCACATATATGCGTGCTTTCCTTGGCATAAAGCTTCCCTGTCATAATATGTATTCTACGGCTATTCTACATCCTGTAAATAGTTACGTCCCCTTTTACTGACT
>DRJK01000122.1 GCA_011052215.1 Gammaproteobacteria bacterium | reverse complement strand
CCTCTAAAAGAACATATTTATATCCGGTATTTTGAACGAAAGAAGAGGATAAATGCCTAATATGCGGAAATGGCCCGTGTTGTAATCTGTTGTTAAATCAGGTATTCGACCAGTCTGATATTTTTCAGGAAGATGCAATAGAACTAATGAGAAAGGGTAAAAGAACTGCAATCTAGCAAGGAAAATTCATCTGATTTGTGGCACCGGCCTTTGATGGCAAAATGCACACCTTGAGATATAGTCAGTAAATGAAAATATATGCTTGGAATTCAGGGAAAAATGAAGTGCTCAAGAGGGAAAGAAATATTTCATTTGAAGAAATAGTCCTTAATATACAGCCAGGTAATGAAGTTGATATCTACGATCACCCGAATAAGGCACGTTACCCTGATCAAAAGGTATCAGTTGTAATAATAGAAAATTACACATATTTAGTCCCCTATGTTGAAAAAAAGGACGAAATGTTTCTCAAAACAATTATGCCGGGTCGCAAGGCAACCAGGCAGTATATAGGTGATACAAATGAGTAAATCAGATGCTGAAGAAAAAGAAATTCTGGAGGCTTTTGAAGCGGGCAAACTGATAAAGTCTAAAAATCCAAAGCGGCAGATTAAACAACATATGGAAGCTGCCGGGGCAACATTCAAAAAAGATGCTCGTAGAGAAATAACATCCGGCAAAAATATTGACGGAGTTTGGTTATGAAGACAAACGGTAGCAATATGATGCCGGCCTGACAGGAAATGCGGGCTAACGCTTTTTGGCCTTTAGAATAACAAACTTGTTATTACTGGCGATATTGACATAGTTCCCGAACAGTCGCTTGAGCTTTACATGATAGGCAAGGTGGCGATTGCCCACGACCCATAACTCGCCGCCTCGTTTCAAAACTTTTTTTGCATCACCGAACATCTGCCATGCGGTAACATCGCCAATCGCTGCATGCTGGTGAAAGGGTGGATTGCACAGGACAAGGTCGGCACTGTTTTCCGCGATTCCGGCCAGGCAATCATTGGGTTGATAGTCCGCCTTGCGTAAACCACCAAATGCCGCGTTAAATGTGGCCTTCGCAGATTCAACCGACATAAAGGACTCATCGATAAACAATAATTCAGCATTCGGATTAAGTTCGGCCGCAACCAGGCCAATAATGCCATTGCCGCATCCGAGGTCGATAATTGTTGATGTTTGATCAGATGCCGGAATATATTCAATAAAAAATCGTGTGCCGATATCAAGGCCGCTTTGTGAGAAGACATTCGAGTGACATGTGATTTCATGCCGTGGTTTATCAAGGCTGAATGTGCGAGGGTAGGGGTTGTCTCCCGGGTCAATTGTCATATCAGGTTCACAAAAAATCAGCCTTGCCTTTTTACGGGCCAGGGATGTGTGTGTCGGGCCGAGAATATGATTAAACAATTCAAGCGTCGACCTGTGTATGCCCTTTACCATCCCTGCGCCGATTATTTTCGTGTCTTTATTTATATGTGGCCTGATCCTGAATAACTGGTCCTCAAGCAATGAGCGGTTTTTCGGGATTTTAACCAGTACGAGGTCGTATATTCCATCGGGCCGGTCAAGACAGCTTGATAGCCGGACCCGGTCGGGCCTGATCTGGTTGTTTTGTAAATTCAGCAGCGTGGCCTGTTGGGCCAGATATGAATCTGACATCATGGCTGGCATGAAATCAGACAGTGCTACTGAAAGTGCGCCAAAGCCGTCATTGAGAATCAAGAGCCGTGGCGCTACCGCAGTTAAATTTTTATCGGCAACTTCGTTCAACAGATATTCATCTGCGGCATCCCATGCCCGCAAGGTCTCCTTTTTGCGGACCGGGTAGCGTGACAGGCCGAACCGGCCTTGTGGGACACTTAATTTTTCCATAATATATATGCAGGGGTTTCAGAAATTTTCATTATACAGACTGCCTTGTGGCAAACGGGGCCTGTCACGTCCGGGAATGGACCGCTGGCCCACAATTTTCACCCGGATATGCGTGCAGACTGTTGGTTGAAAAAATAAAACATAAATAAAAACAGTAATATATTTTAATAGTACCTATTTTTGATCCACATCAAATAAGGAAAATATTGGATAGGGTATAAAGCTTCCCATGCTGGATGATTTGTTATGAGGGAACGGATATTAATCAGTGTAATAACAAAGCAGTAGACAATCAATTAACATATGCGTTACATGGCAATTGTTATGTCAATCTGACCAACAGATGTACGCTCCGTTGCTCCTTCTGTCCGAAATTTAATAAACAGTGGAGCATTCGGGGATATCACTTGCGGCTGTCTGAAGAGCCCACCACCAATCAGGTGCTGGAGTCCATCGGTGACGTCGGGCAGTTTCAGGAAATCGTGTTCTGTGGCCTGGGCGAGCCCACACTGAGTTTGACATCCCTGCTGGATATCGCCGAGGCTGTTCACGGCGGGGCGCGGGTGAGATTAAACACGGACGGCCTTGGTAACCTGGTGCATGGCATGGACATTACACCCATGCTTGCAAACAGGATTGACGCCATATCTGTTTCACTCAATGCGCAGGCTGAATCTATTTACGACCGTCATTGCCGGCCACCTCAAACAGGCACTTACCCCGCCATACTTGATTTTGTTGCCTGTGCGCAGGAACACATCGATGATATTACATTAACGGCCATTGATGGACTTGAGGGGGTTGATATAAATGCCTGCAAGGAGATCGCTGACAAACTGAATGTAAACTTCAGGACCCGCTCTCTCAATATCGTTGGTTAGTGGCTGTGGGCCGTCGGGGCCTGCCGGATTGCATGTGCTCAGGCTATCATCGCCTGTTCTGCATTGAGCTGTTTGACTGCTTCATCGACGGGCATCGGCCTTGACATCAGAAAACCCTGGACAAAATCACACATATATTCACGCAGGCAATCGAGCTGCCCCTGCTCCTCGACACCTTCTGCAGTGATACTCAGGCCGAGATTATGTGCCAGGGTGGCAATGCCCTGGGTGATAATATTGCTCTGCTCATCAACCAATAGCTGGCTGATGAAGGAGCGATCAATTTTCAGGGTATCAAACGGGAATTTGTGCAAATAACTCAGACTGGAATAGCCCGTACCAAAATCATCAATGGCAAGGCTGAACCCCAGTAACTTCAACTGCTCAAGGACTGTCATGGCCAGTTCGGGGTCCTGCATAAGCAGGCTTTCTGTTATTTCCAGTTTAATCCGCTTCGGATTGATGCCTGTCTTCAGGAGCACTGTTTGCAAATGCTCAACAATCTTGTCATCACGTAACTGTCTGGCAGACAGGTTTACACTCATATACAAGGGTGGTCTTGTATATTCATGATGAAAATATAAATCAAAGAATTTCAGGTCTTCACAGGCCTGCTCGAGAACCCAAAGCCCCATCGGGACGATCAACCCTGTTTTTTCAGCCAGATCAATAAATTCAAATGGTGAAACAAGCCCCCGCTGCGGGTGCTGCCAGCGTACCAATGCCTCGTAACCTGCAATCGAGCTGGATGGGAGATGGAAAATTGGCTGGTAAAAAACCCTGAATTCCTCGTTCCTGATAGCATTCAGCAAGTCTGTTTCTTTTCTTAATTGATTAACAGCAATACTGTGATCGGATCTGTATTCGCTGCTCTCGGGCAGCTCACCTGTACCAATGATCGAATTATCGGGATTATCCAGAAATTTTTGATCGAATGCCCTGAATCTGTTCAGTAAAACCCTGAGAAAAAGCCGTACCATCGGATGGGTATCGGCCAGCCTGTTATGGAATTGCTCACGGGTGATGACTATCACTTCCGTCGGTCTGGTTGTGCGGATGGTAGCAGAACGCTGATGATCATCAATCAGGGCCATTTCACCAAATAGTGCGCCTTCATCCAGTTGCGAAATCAGTGGTGGTAAATTTTCCCGCTCCACACAGACTTCTACGCAGCCGGATTCTATTATGCAGGCATAATAGCCGGGCTCACCTTGTCTGAAAATTATTTCGTTTGTGCCAAATGTTTTTTTATACTCGGATTCTTGCATCGGCCATTCATTTACTTGGTTCTTTTGGCGGTCGGAAACAAATACACGTTATTATTGGCAAGTAGCCGCTCTGCCCTTTGGCTTCCACATTCACATGCAAATTCAAGGAATGATCTGGAATCCAGAACATAGCCGTTATGTATCGTTCTCATAGCCTGTAATATGTCCATCAGTACAACAAATTGCTCTGATAACCGTTCATACAACTGCGCATAGTCACGTTTCATTTTTTCTGATATATGTGAATAAGCTGAACGCCCAAGATCAACATAGTAGTGAACCTTAACAAGCCTACGCTCCGATCTTTTTGGAAAAAAGCCTGAGAAGAGCAGGCATTGATCCCCAACTTCTTGCAGCCGCTGGATGCAACTATGGCCGCCGGACTGCATACCTTGTAAATATTGCGTTGCAAGAATAGTATCGGCAAGCCTGGCATTTTCTGTATGCCTCATGAGCATGAAAACCAGATAGCTCTCCAGGTCCTCATCCAGTGCCTGATTGCAGCACTCGCCGGCAGAGTGAACCAGACTCTGCCACGACTCGGTCACAGTACCCCGTGTAATAATTGCATCCATCAATCCGTACCCCTAATAGCCCTTTCGGCCAAAACGAAGCATGCCTTTAGATAAAAATATCAACAATATTGTAAATTATTCCGATAATTGTTAAAAAATTCAGCCTTTTAGGTTTAATGGCGAGGCCCGATCAAGCTATAATTCAAGCCATGTCATTCTCGGGGTCCGGATTCAGGATGGAAAAAGAAAACAGGGTTGATGTCTCTACTTTTCAGGGGCTTATACTGGCGCTACAAAATTACTGGGCCAAACAGGGGTGTGTCCTGTTACAGCCCTACGATATGGAGGTGGGTGCGGGGACCTTCCACACGGCCACCTTTCTGCATTCAATCGGGCCGGAACCCTGGCACGCGGCCTATGTGCAGCCTTCACGCAGGCCCACAGACGGACGATATGGCGAGAATCCCAACCGGCTGCAACACTATTACCAGTTTCAGGTTGTACTGAAACCATCACCCATCGATATTCAGGAACTATACCTTGACTCATTGAAAATGCTGGGTATTGATACACTGGTTCATGATGTCCGCTTTGTTGAGGATAACTGGGAATCGCCAACCCTGGGGGCCTGGGGACTGGGCTGGGAGGTATGGCTGAATGGTATGGAGGTTACACAGTTCACCTACTTTCAACAGGTAGGCTCCCTTGACTGTGAGCCGGTCACCGGTGAAATAACCTATGGGCTCGAGCGCATTGCCATGTACCTGCAGGATGTTAAAAGTGTCTTCGACCTGGTCTGGGCAAACGGGCCGGACGGTGTTGTTACCTACGGTGATGTCTTTCATCAAAATGAAGTGGAGATGTCGGCCTATAACTTCGAACATGCCGATGTCGGGATATTGCTCAAATGGTTTGATTCCTGTGAGAGCGAAAGCAATAAATTAATCGGGCTGGGATTACCTCTGCCTGCATACGAAATGATGCTCAAGGCGTCTCATAACTTTAATCTACTCGACGCGCGGCATGCCATCTCTGTTACCGAGCGTGCGCGGTTCATTGGTCGAATACGTGCATTGTCCCGCGCCGTGGCAGAAAAATATTATGAAAGCAGAAAAAATCTTGGCTTCCCCCTGCTTAAAACCGGCGAGGGAGACAATCAATGAATACACGTGATCTTCTCATCGAAATTGGCACGGAAGAATTGCCGCCCAGGTCATTAAGGAAGTTATCACTGTCGTTCCAGAAGGGTGTCATTGAGGGTTTGAGATTGATGAATCTTGAACATGGAGAATCACAATGTTTTGCAACCCCGCGCAGGCTTGCAGTGCTCGTCAGGGACCTGCAGGAAAAACAACAGGACAAGCTTGTTGAAAAACGCGGCCCGGCCCTGGCGGCTGCCTTTGATGATGACGGTTGCCCGACACGGGCAGCGACCGGCTTTGCAAAAAGCTGCGGCGTAAACATCGAGGACCTTGAGAGGCTTGAAACCGATAAAGGCACATGGCTGGCATTCAGGACGGAGCAGAAGGGCCACGATGTACAATTAATAATTCCTGAAATTGTAAAAAAATCGCTTGAATGCCTGCCCATACCCAGGCGTATGCGCTGGGGAAGTTCAAGAGAACAATTTGTCAGGCCGGTTCATTGGGTTGTGCTGTTATTTGGTAATGAGGTCATTGCGACGGAAATACTGGGCATAAAATCCGGCCGCGAAACCCGGGGACACCGTTTTCACCATCCCGACAAAATGGCTATCAGTGAGCCGTCGGCCTATGAGTCATTACTGGAAACCGGGGGACATGTCATTGCCGATTTTGAAATACGAAGCGATGCCATCAAGAGGCAGATAAGGGAGAGGGCCAGGCAGGTAAACGGCATAGCGATTATAGACGAGAATTTACTTGATGAGGTTACCTCAATGGTCGAATGGCCCGTCGCTATTCTGGGAAATTTTGACAGGCACTTTCTTGATATTCCTTCTGAGGCGCTGATCTCTGCTATGAAGAGCCACCAAAAGTATTTTCACCTTGTAGACAAACAGGGAAGGCTTTTGCCTCATTTTATTACCATCAGTAATATAGAAAGTAAAAACCCTGACAGGGTACGCGAGGGAAATGAGCGTGTTATCCGGCCGCGGCTGGCTGATTCAGAATTTTTCTGGCAGCAGGACAGAAAACAAAAACTCGCTGACAGGATAGAGAGCCTCAAAAAGGTTATCTTTCAAAATAAACTGGGCACATTACACATGAAGGTCCAGAGAATAATCGATCTGTCAGGAATAATTGCTGCCGCCATCGGTCATGACACAGATAACGTAAGGCGTTCGGCAGAACTGTGTAAATGTGACCTGATGACCAATATGGTTGGGGAATTCCCGGAATTACAGGGAATCATGGGGCGGTATTATGCAGAGCTGGATGGAGAAGATGATGAAGTGGCAAGGGCGATTGAGGAACACTACACCCCCCGGTTTGCAGGGGACAGGCTGCCTGAAACAGTGGCAGGTCAATGTGTTTCACTGGCAGACAAGATAGATACACTGGTTGGAATATTCAGCATTGGCCAGGCCCCCAGTGGAGACAAGGACCCTTTTGCATTAAGGCGGGCGGCGCTGGGCATAATACGAATCATTATTGAACAAAATCTGACCCTGGATCTTGACCAGATCATTAAATCAGCAATAAAAAATTATACCTTCCAGAAGATTCCGGTTGATATTACCAACGCACCAAAACTGGTTTACGATTTTATACTAGGAAGGCTTGCTGTCTATTATGTAAGTAAAGGGTTCGATAAAGACGTCATCGAGTCGGTACTTTGCCTGAAGCCCTCTCATCTCCAGGATTGTGACAGAAGGATACGGGTCGTTTCTGATTTTCGTAAAATGCCTGAATCGGAAAGCCTTGCTGCGGCAAACAAGCGGATTGCCAATATACTTAAAAAAATCAACTTTGAAATACCGGAGACATGGAACCTGATGGCGCTTGAAGAGCAGGTGGAAAAAAATCTGGCAGATGAGATCAATCAGCTTATCCCGATACTTGATCCACTGTTTGATGAACAGGATTATGAGGCAGCAATGAAGAAACTGGCAAGCCTGCGCGGCTCGGTCGATGCCTTCTTCGATGAGGTTATGGTCATGTCAGATGACGAGAAATTACGAAATAACCGCCTGGCGATGTTAAATGCGATCCGTAACCAGTTCCTCAGGGTGGCGGACCTTTCACGTTTACAATAAATATAGCGAGTCATGCTGATATGAAACCGGATTCCTACGATGATATGCTTGCCGCCGTACAGGCATTTCACGATAAACACGATTTCAAAAATACCGGTGGTGAAGACTTGGCCTATCGAATTGCACTCATGGCTGAGGAGCTGGGTGAAATTTCAGCCTGTGTTACCAAAGGTAAAAATAAACAGGACCTGGCAGAAGAAGTGGCTGATCTTTTTATATTATTAATCGGTACAGCCATTTCTGCTGACTTTGATCTGAAGGAGGCATTCTGGATGAAAATGGAAAAGATCATGAAGCGAGAATCAAAAATGGTAAATGGCCGGATCAGGGTTTCAGAGTTCAGGGGCTGATTTAAATGAAGCTTATCATTCTGGACAGGGACGGGGTTATCAACGAGGATTCAGACGGATTTATCAAGAGCCCTGATGAATGGGTTCCAATTCCAGGCAGCCTTGAATCCATTGCGCAACTCAATCGGGCGGGTTACCAGGTTATCGTTATTACTAACCAGTCTGGCCTGGGGCGTAAGCTGTTTGATATACGGGTCCTCAATGAGATCCACGAAAAAATGTTTCAACAGCTGGCTCTTTTAGGTGGCCGTATAGACTCTATCCTGTTCTGCCCGCATGTCCCTGATGATAACTGTGCTTGCAGAAAACCAAAACCCGGATTATTTATCGAGCTGAAAAAACGCCTGAACCTTTCCCTTGAAAATGTCTATGCCGTTGGTGATTCCTTGCGGGACCTGCAGGCCGCCCGGCAGGCCGGGGCAATACCGGTACTGGTCTGCACGGGTAAAGGCGAAAGAACGCTCAAGGAAAACAGCGGCATGGAGGATCTCCAGGTTTTTACCAACCTGGCTGAATTTACTGAAAAGCTCCTGTCGCCAGGGAAAGTGAAATAGCGTGATGCCCGTTATCAGGTCGGCCCTCTTCTGGGCAGGTTTTAATATATCAACCATTATCATAACCTCGATACTGTCGGTTTCTTTTATATTTCCATTTCGCATACGCTACACTATTTCCCGGGGGTGGCCATTTTTTAATCTTTGGTGGCTAAAGGTAACGTGTGGACTAAAACATGAAATCACAGGAATGGAAAATATCCCGGATGAACCTGTCGTTATCATGAGCAAGCACCAGTCAACCTGGGAAACCATTTCCTACCAGTTGTTCCTGCCCCCTATGGTCTGGGTACTTAAAAGGGAATTATTGTGGATCCCGATCTTTGGCTGGGGGGTGGCGATGTTAAACCCGATTGCGATCAATCGCAGGCTGGGGAAAAAATCCATCAACCAGTTAATAGACCAGGGTAAAAAGCGACTTGATGCCGGCATCAATATCATGGTATTCCCTGAAGGAACACGCACGGCGGCTGGTGAAAAAACACACTACCGTGCCGGCGGGGCCATCATGGCCGCGAAGGCTGGCCGGCGGATTGTGCCGATCGCCCATAATGCCGGCTATTTCTGGCCAAAAAAACAATTCTTCAAACACCCCGGTACTATCAAGGTAGTAATCGGACCGCCGATTGAAACGGCTGGCAAATCTGTCAGTGAAATCATGTCTGAGGTAGAGGGCTGGATTGAAAAGACCGTTGAAGAGATAGGGGGCTGGAATGAGTTGTGAAACAGGCATGATTCCAGGGCGATCAGCCCTGTCTTGCCTTACGGGTAAAAACCCAGTTATTCCCTTTTGACAACTTGCTGTTAAAGCCGTAACCCGCTTCACTGAACTCCTTGATCGATCCCGGGTCAGCCAGTTTATTTTTTATAATAAACCGGCTCAATAATCCGCGTGCTTTTTTTGCATAAATTCCGATCACCTTGTACTCGCCGCTTTTATACTCTTTGAACGCCGGCGTAATAATGTCGGCCTCAAGCAACCCGGGCCGCACCGACTTGAAATATTCATTTGATGCAAGATTAACGAGAATGCCGGATTTATCCTTTTTTAACTGGCGGTTCAGGCCGAGGGTGATTTCATCTCCCCAGAATTCATAAAGGTTTTTTCCACGGGAAGTTTCCAGTTTTGTACCCATTTCAAGTCGATAGGGCATCATGAGATCAAGTGGCCGTAGCAGACCATAAAGTCCGGATAATATCCTCAGGTGTTGTTGTGCAAATTTAAAATCTGCCGCACTGAAAGAATCTGCGTCCAGGCCTGTATAAACATCACCCCTGAAAGCCAGGACTGCCGGTCTCGAATTGTCGGCGGTAAATCTTTTATTCCATTTTTCAAAACGATCAAAGTTCAGCTTTGCGATCTTGCTGCTAACGTGCATCAACTCGGAAATATCCAGCTCAGACAGGTGCCTCAGCCGTTTTATCAGTTGTTGTGATTTATCCAGATAATCAGGTGTGGTAAATATACTGGCCCTGGTGCCGGCATCATTGCCCAGCTTCTTCGCTGGTGAAATAACAATTAACATGCAGTTTCCCGGGTTACTCTAATAAATGAACAATTATTTTTTAAACATGCCAAACAAAATATTGCCACACAATATCAGTATCCCCCCCAATATTCCAAAGGTCCCTGCATACGTAAACGTTTCGGTTAATATGTGATGGTGTGCCGCATCCCTGCCTGTTGACGGGGCCAGTATGAACATCGTAAACCAGGCAAGGGGGTAGAAGCTGCCCAGACCCACCAGTGTCGAGGAAAGGGTCTTGAATTTATCGCTCATAGAGGAGAGCAGGATAGTCAATATAAGGCCCAGCGAGAATGCCGCAATGCCTGTGGAGTGAAAATGGGCCCTTTGCACATAGCGCCAGATTTTCTTGTTGCTATTGGCGTCATGTACGTCCGGATGGGACGAAACCCCTTTGGCTATATAGTTTTCGAATGTCTCTTCAGATGCACCAAAGGATACACCCAGTAAAACACCGGCGAGAAGGCCCAGTAAAACCAGTATCAGGCCAATTTTTACACTATTTAAATCTTGATTCATAACTTTTACGATGGCCTGATTAACCAGAATGGTTGTTTAATATCAAGTCAAACTTTTATTAGCAAGCCCCCTGGCTACTTGATGACAAGGCCCATTTTTCGGCCTTTTCCATGCTGTTAAAAACCTCGCAATCGTAAGGACTATCATGCATTTTATTACAGTATAATTTTGCCCATTCATGGATTGGTTCGTGAGTTGCCACGATAGCAATCCTTATTTTCGAGTTTATCTTAACGGCATGCTTGTCAATTTTTACAATCGTCTTGATATCCCTTTCTGAAACCTCGTATTTATCGACCTGCCTGAAATCGTTGATGATATAATCCAGATCATCGAATCGCTGGTCCCCTTCTATTTCAAGAACGGCCTCTACTATTTCATCGCCACTTACTTCGCCGATAAAGACCCTGTAAATACCCTTTACTCTCCAGTCATTGATATAGGCCATATTCCTACCCGTTTACCAACCCTTGTTGTCAGGCCTGTTGCAAGATATTATAAAATTTATCACTGTTGTCCCGTTAACTTTATGAAGCACATAACAATGTGAGGACATGGAGCCGGCAGGCCTGATCAAGACCGTCTGCCGCACGGACGCGGCAGCCGAGCCGCCATGGATGGCATGTTTTGCGTGTCTT
>DRJK01000121.1 GCA_011052215.1 Gammaproteobacteria bacterium | reverse complement strand
GGGCCTGCAATTCTTTGCCGGGCACCAACAGACATTATTGAGTGAGGACGATGACCGCTAACTACCGCACCATCACAAAAAACGGCCTGTGGACCAGGAATGTCGTATTCGCCCAGCTGATGGCCTTGTGCCCACTGCTGGCGGTTACCGGAACGGCCACCAACGGGCTCGGTATGGGTCTCGCGACGACGGCAGTGATCGTCATCTCGAACGGGACGGTGTCACTGTTTCGCGGGGTCATCACGCAGGAGGTGCGCATCCCGGTGTTCGTACTCCTGATCGCCGCCATTGTCACCCTGGTGGATATGGCCATGAACGCCTGGCTGCACGAGTTGCACAAGGTCCTCGGGCTGTTTGTCCCGCTGATCGTCACCAACTGCGCCATCCTGGGCCGTGCCGAATCCTTCGCCTCGCGTCAGCCCATTGGACCGTCCCTGGTGGACGGATTGATGATGGGCCTCGGCTTTACTGTGGCACTGCTGCTGCTGGGGGCTGGGCGGGAAATACTGGGCAGCGGCACACTGTTCGCCGATGCCCACCTGCTGCTGGGCGAGGCGTTTTCCTTTCTCGAGCTGACCCTGATCCCGGACTACCGCGGTTTCCTGCTGATGGTATTACCGCCCGGCGGTTTCCTGGTCCTGGGTTTTCTGTTGGTGGGCAAGAGACTATTCGACTCCCGAGTACAAAATCGGCCGATCTCGGCCGTGGCCGCCGACGCGCCGGCCTGCACCGGCTGCCATGCCCAGTCCCTTTCGAGTTGATATTCATTCAATGGAAACCAACGGTCCGCTTCAACTGAAAATGGTTAATGAAATAATCAATGTCGATTAAACAACAAACTGAAATGCAGGCCGCTGAAATAAATGTGGGTGTCGCATATGCCGACCCTGATCAACAGGTATGGCTACGCCTTAAGGTCCCTAAAGGCAGTACGGTGCACGATGCCATCCAACACTCGGAGTTGTTGAATCACTTCCCACAGATTGATCTGAACATCCAGAAGGTGGGGATCTTCGGTAGATTTGTCAAACTCGATACCCCGCTCAAAGACGGCGATCGAGTAGAAATCTACTGCCCTATCATCGCCGATCCGAAAACAGTACGTTGAGCTTTTCAGTAATTCCTCTTCTTTGAAGATATTCTGAACATGCTCGTTAATTGTGCGCACATCTTTTTCGAATAGTTCTGCCATTTGCGCTTGCGACAGCCATACCGTGTCCTGATCGAAACGCACATCAACCTCAGTTTGGCCGCCATCGGGCTGGTTTCAGCGTGTACTTCCTTGCTCACATCAGGTAACTTCTTTTCACATAAAACAAGCGATGAGTTCTATCTATACTGGTTTCCTTACCTTCCACTTCATTCTTTTTATCTGTTGCTGTTGGTTTTTTAGCACCAAATAATTTGTCATAACTGAAGAGAAAATCTCTTGCTTCCTCTTTAATGGCCGGCCCCTTTTTTCTTTTTTATTTATGTACAAAAATCCTCAAATTCCTCTTTCAGGTACGCTATGAACAGCTTCATTCTGGCAGGGGTGAATTGTCTGGATGGCCTGACTGCATACAAGCCAAAGGGCTTCGGGCAATACGCTGTTAAAATGGTTTTCAGGCTTCCGGCTCTCAGGGCATCGGCTACAATAAACGTGGGTAACAAGGTGAGCCCTATTCCTTCAATGGCCGCATCCCGTAATACCTCGCCGTTATTTGTGGAGAGGCTTCCGGTCACATCAAATTTACGCATTTTCCCTGCCTTTAAATAACTCCACTCCTCCTTCATGCTTATGTGGTTGTAATGCAGGCAGTTATGAGCAGCCAGATCGGCAGGCTTCGCTGGTTCACCATACTGTTCCAGATAGTCTGGTGAGGCACAAAAGACCCTTGGAATCGATGCGATACAAACAGCCACGAGTGATGAGTCTTTGGGCGCGCCGATTCTGATCGCAATGTCTATCCCTTCCGAAACGATATCCGTAAGGCGATCGTCAAGTTGCAACTGTATCCTGAGCTCCGGATAACGTTTCATAAAACCGGGCAACACTGGGGCAAAACACATCGTTCCGAAACTCAAGGGGGCGGCAATGCGCAGATTACCTTTAATAGTTTCACGCCCCTGTTGAAGTCGTTCCTCGGCTTCATCCAAAGAGCAAAAAATATCCTGCAAATCATCATAGAATTGTTTCCCCGCATCAGTCAGATCAATCTGGCGGGTGGTTCGGTTAAGCAGTTTAACGCCCAGCGCATTTTCCAGACCCGATATCCGACGACTAACGGCGGCGGTACTCGCTTCAAGTTTTTCAGCGGCGCGCTTGAAGCTGCCTGCCTCCACCACGGCCATAAAACTGCGTAGTGCCATCAAGTCATATTGTTGCATATTGCGTAATTATCATTTACCAAAAGGCGTCTTTATTGCTGTAGGCTAAATAATTATCATATGCCTGTCATTAAATCAACCAAGGAGTGAGTCATGCTGCAACGCTACCGAAAAATCGGCTCTGAGGACCTGCACTACCTGCAAGCCAGCAGGCTTCATCCGGCGAACACCTATTTTCATTTTTCATTCGCCGACTATCATAACCCGGACAATATGCGTTTCGGCGTACTGCGTGTACTCAACGATGATGATGTAAAACCCCATGGGGGCTTTGACAAACATCCACATCAGGATATGGAAATCGTTAGCTACATAGTCAAAGGCAAACTGACCCATTGGGACAGTGCAACCGATGTAAAAGACACACTGGAACGTGGCCATGTACAGACGGTGACGGCAGGTTCGGGGGTCTGGCATTCTGAGTTGAACGAGCAGGATGAGTGGACCCGGTTTTTGCAAATCTGGATTCTTCCACCCGAAAATGGACTGCCGATACGTTATGAGAATCGCAAGTTTGAACCTGCGGAACGGCATAACCGGTTGCTGCAGATTGTGGGCAATCCGTCCAACCAGGCACAGGTACCGTTACATCTGAATCAGGATATAAACATGTTTGTATCCGAACTGACGGAGAAACAGGCGCAAGTGAGTTACACTCTGCAAGCAGGACGTCAGGCCTATATCAATAACTTTGAAGGAAGTGTTGATATCAAAGATCGGGTCACATTGAATGAACGTGATTCATTGGAAATTACGGGGCCTGCGGAACTGGTGTTTTCTGCCACAGAGGAGCATGCACATTTCATTATTATTGAAATGGCCGAGATGAAATAATCCCGGCCCGGCATGAAACAGTAACGGTTTTTTATCGCAAGCAAGTACCATAACAAGGAGATAAAATAATGGGTATTGAAACGCATATAACCGAGCAGGGTAACCTCTATTTTGATGGTGAGAAATGTATTCACTCACGCAATTGTGTGCTGAACCGGCCTGATGTATTTGTTCCTGATGTGAAGGGTGAATGGATTCACCCTGAAAATGCCAGTTCCGGTGAGCTGCGTGCGATTGCAGACAACTGTCCATCCGGGGCCATTCGCTATGAGGAAACAGGCCGG
>DRJK01000120.1 GCA_011052215.1 Gammaproteobacteria bacterium | reverse complement strand
TTCGCGGTGCGCATTGCAAGGATGTCCTCATAGCCAGGAACGACAAAAATTGGGCACAGCTGGGAGTTCAAATGGGTCAGGGTGATCTCAACTTAACAAAAATATTTTTTGATCTCTTGATGCTGGGTAGCGAAAAACCGCAAGTCCAGTTTTTAGCCATACAGATGGTTGTAGATTATTATGCTCAGGGGCATCGAGCCGAGAACAATCTAAACACGCGCGTTTATAACAAAAGACCGACGAGTGTGACCTGTCTGGCAGATAATTTATCTGAAACCGAGCTGCAAAAAAGACTACACCAGGAAAGAATGGATGCTCAGACGGGGTTTCAATATTGCAAAAATTTAGTTGAAAACTTAAAGATGTTTGGGACACAGTTCGTGGTTGAGTCAGGCTATCGTGTTGATAGGAACCCTAATGTGTCAGGAATAATGGAATTATGATGTAAGTTGTGCAAGCCAGGGTCGAACCGACACAATCATCTGGTCTAAAAACAAAAAAGTACTAAAATAGCCAGTTTTATGGTCAAAATGAGTTGTTTAAGGGGAACAAACGATCTGTTTTGATGTAGAATATTGTTAATTTTAACCAGTTACGTGGGTCCGACCCCCTTGGGTCCGGATGGCGCAAAAAAGACGCGCCACTGGTGAAATGCGACGTTATGTTGCTAAAGTGGGGCTTTGATAAGAATTTCCAATATTCAAAAATGACAAGGAGGTTGTTTTATGGAAATGGAAAAACTGTCGAATATTTATGATAAATTTGCAGAATCTTACGATAACAGTCGTGATCTTTTTGATATTGATGAAATAATTCTAAATTATCAGGGTAGCCTGAAAACTGACAAGGGCAGTTTACTCGATCCGGGTTGCGGTGCTGGAGTGCCTGTCGCTCGGTTGTTTGTTGACAGAGGTTGGTCAGTTACCAGAGTAGACTTTTCTCCAAAAATGTTATCGTTAGCAAATAAGCATATTCCAGCAATGAAAACGATATGCTCAGATATATGTACCGCTGTGTTCGATGACGGAGAGTTTAACGCGATTACATTGATATATAGTATGTTTCATATCCCAAAGAATCAACATGGTGCGCTTTTTGACAAGCTATATCGATGGCTCACTCCAAATGGAAAAATCCTCTTTACCTATGCTGCAAAAGATATACAGGAAGCGAAGAGTTTGACGGATATAAAGAGTTCTTAGGCCAACAACTATTCTATAGCCATGAAACACCTGATATACTGTTTAAGCTATTAGGAGATGTGGGTTTTAGTGTTGAGTCAAAAGGCTATCATTGCATTGCAAATGAAACATTTCTTTGGGTCACAACCAGTAAGTCATCGTGAAGCCGTTTTTTTGTTTAATTGTATAGTTGAATATAATATATTGCAGGTTCGCAACATAACAAGTCGTTGCATCTGACATTTTACCTGCTGCGTTTTTTGCGTGATCACTACGCTCTTATTTTCACGCAAAAAACGCAGCAAGTAAAATGCAGCTGAACTCTACGTTGGGTTTTTAATGAGGCTACATTATGAAAGATGGGTTTGAGTTAAGGAGGTCTTCTGGAAAGGGAGAAGGTATTTTCGCTAAAAAATCATTTAAGGTTAGTGACATAGTAATGGTTGGCGTTATTAAAGAAGCGCTGAATGGGAATCACTCTCATGCTTCGCAGGTAGGCGAAAATGAGTATGTGCTTCATGCTGGATTAATAACCAAGGTTAATCATTCCTGTGATCCCAATTGTGGTATTAGAGTAAACGAAACTGGCGCACATGATTATATTGCAATAAATGAAATTGGTGTTAATGAAGAAATAACATTCGATTATGCTATGAGAAACTATATTATCGACTACTTTCCGAAGAAGTGCATGTGTGGATCTAAGAGATGTCGAGGCAGGATTACAGGATGGGAAAATTTACCAGACGAAAAGAAGAAAGAGTATGAAGGTTTTGCAGCTCCTTACCTGCTTGAGTTGGATGCCAGGCATTCTTACGAGAAAGTGTAGGGTATACAGAACGAAAATGAAAATAAAAATTAATGAAAGTAATATCTGAAAATGAAACATTGATTGAAGGTATGTGGGTAGTTACTGACGATCAGATTTCGTCCAATGAAGCATGCAAAAGAATTGAATGGTTAATTACAGACATTTTTAAATTGATTAGAGTTGATGTATCCGGATGGGAAAAACTATATCAAGATCCAAAAGATCAGCGATTCTGGTTATTATATTACCCGCAAGGTGAAATGCATGGAGGCGGGCCACCAAGTTTAATGGAAATGACATATAAAGATGCAGAGCTAAGGTTCAATGCGAAAAACACATATACATAACAAGAAAAATATGATAATGAGCTAGTGAAGTGGTTAAGAAAAACTACTGAGTGAATGCAAGGCAGAAGTCAAATGAAATATCTTGTAGCTTCTTCCACCAAAATACAGCCTAACGAATACTTCAAGCTGATCCACCGGGAAGATTTAAAGAATGCCTGAGTATGAAAACCATACTCAGGTATTAATGTTGTGTGTATTTTTACCACATGAGCCATGCTTGCAAGAGCAAGGTATTGTTGTCTGAGGCCGTACTTGTTACTCCCGCCAACTTGGTATAGGCGGTGTACTGGATAGTGAACTTGGTGTTCAACCAGGGCAGGTAGCTGATCTGCCCTGTCCAGGCATTATCATCATATGCGCCACTATTGCCGGAATTTTGGTTATAACCCAGTGTTGCGGCTACTCGATGCCCCCAATGATAGGTACCATCAAGACGCAAACTCTTCAGTTTTGGTGATGTGCCTGGCGCGCTCATACCCAGGGTTTGTTTTTCATGTGTGTAAGTGGCATGTACGCTGATCAAGTCGTCACTATCCGCGACAAAATGTTCGTATTGCGTATCAATAGCAATATCTCTGTATTTGTCCTGGCCTGCCACTGGAGTGCTGGCATTATCATACAATTTAACCTGCATGCCATAAGTACCCACCATCAGGTTATCACCGTTTGACAGGTTCTTCTCCCAGGCGAAGCGCCAGTATGGAGCAAGGCCTTTTATGCGGGCCGTTCCGGTTACCCCTCCTGCCGGTGCATCAAAACCGCCGGTTTCACGATAAAAGCTGAGTTCCGCATATAATCCGTTGCCCATCTGGGTATAGGCCCCCAGGCCAGCGACACTCTGCCCGAGACTGGCAATGATGGGTGCGTTGACACTGGCTCCCCCGGTCCATGGATATCCCCAGTTAGGTGTTGAATTCCAGACATCTTGCGTTGTGGGGCTGTTATTCAGTGTAATGCCATAAATGTTATCACCTGATTGCCTGGCATAACGAATATCGGTGTTGTCAATGGCAAAGCCGGTATCCTGCTCCATTGTTACCTGTATGAAGGAGCCCATGTCGGGTGAGATACGTCCTGCCAGAAATAGACTGAGTTCGCTGGGCAACTCGGAATTGGATTTGGGGTTATTTGCCTTGGTATTTGTTGCGTTTGCTTGCAGCATGACCGAGATAGGCGGAAGCTGCCCAATACTCAGGCCCTTTGCTCCCAGTTTTTTGTTTGTCATGGTGTACCCCAGTAACTTGAACCTGCGGCCAAATGCCGTTAGTTCCGGATATGTGGTATGGCAGGATGAACAGGCCATGCCCGTTTGCCGGGCAAAACTGGGAACTGCCTGGGCACTGAAAGAACCCAGCATGAATGGTAACAGGGATAATGCAGCGAACAATGTAGTATATGATTTTTTCATATCAATAATGTCCTTGAACGTTTAGAAAAAGTTATCTGTTTCCAGGGGCCTGTTGGATTCAGGCATTGGACACGATGATCCATTGCACCAACCCGACACCTTAATCCGAATAAAAAAATGAACTGTTTTTAAATTTATACCGTGCAACTGCTTGTCATTACATTGACTACTATCAATTACGTTATTTATTTAAATATATATTGGCATCAGACTTTGCTACATCGTACCTCTGACATGGAAATATATGTCTGCTGACTGACTTGTTATATTATAAAATAATATTATTATTCATGTGCTTACATGAATAATGACACGGTATATTATTTGCCTCGCCAATCAGTTACCCTTTATCTGTAAAACACATTTTTATAAGGGGAAAATTAAATTGATTGGCTGCCAGTGCCAGATCGGCTCATGTGTATTGTGTGACAGGGAGTTATACGAGGGACTTCCTGCGGAGGCCGAATGCGGGGTTCGGAGCATGATCACCATGCAGCAATACAAGGCAGGTGAAATATTGTTCCGTGCAGGTGAGCCCAGCACCTATTTATACATTCTCAGGGAGGGTCACGTAAAACTCTCCAACATTATCGCTGGCGGCCGTGAACAAATTCTGGGCCTGGCCAAACCCGGGCATCTAATCGGTTTCCATAAGCTTGATGACCGCGTACACCCTTATGATACAACCGCAATGACCGCATCCCAGGTGTGCAAGGTACGACACAAGTCTATACTCAAACTCCTGCAGGATCACCCGTCCATATCCATACGCATTATAAATGCGTTAAATGATGAGCTTGAACAATCTCATGCGCTGATCCGTGCCATTGGGCACAAAATGGCGTCCGAAAAAGTGGCGTCACTCATTCTTTCCCTTTCACCTGAGCAGGACAGTTCAAATGAAGAGCGCTCGTTGATCCTGTCACGACTGGAACTCTCCGAGATGCTCGGTCTGGCCGAAGAGACCGTGAGCAGGATTACAGCAGAATTAAAACGAAGTAAAATCATTGATGCCCCGCGTGGTGAAATACGCATCCTGAACCGAACTCGACTACAACAATACCTTGAAGGTGACGCCACGGAAAAAATCAGGCAAGCATGATGCATAAAGGGCAATGGCCGGATGGTATGTGAAGTGGCTCCAGCTTATCTGCATGACATAACCATGCGGGACAATCGACGGCAGAAAATAATTTTCTGCCTATGTTAGCGGGCTTTCAATTATAATTTTGAATACCCGATGCTGACCGGGAATCACACAACCTCCATACCTTCCAGCATGATATGCAAATGCTCCAGTCTGTCGAGGGGATCCCCCATCTCAAGCAATGTCTGTTTGTCTGACAAATCCATTGGCAACAATTCAGCGAGCCTCCATGAGACCCAGCTTGCATCGGTGAAATGAGCCTCAAGGCTGGAATATTGCTGTCCTGCATTGGCAAGCAGTCGCTCAACTATACTCGCCAGTGACTGATATTTTTCTGGCAGAATTAACTGCTCATCAGGCAATAATTCCACCTTGGCGACAGCCAGTCCGCTCTTTTCTATCCTGACGGATGCTATCCGGAAGCGCTCTTCCCCCAAAACGGTTATGCCGAGCAACCCGTCGGTACGTTTATCCCAGTCGATTATTTTTGCAGTTACGCCCGTACTGACTGTACTGTTTACAATACCGGCCTCCTCCCCCTGATCAATCAGACAGACACCAAATCCGGACTCTGTTTTCAGACATTGGCTCACCATGTCAAGGTACCGGGTTTCAAAAATTCTTAACGGCAGGGGGCAGCCTGGATACAGCACGGTATGCAATGGAAATAATGGTAATTGAACTGTCTTCATGTGAGGACCATTCCCCGGTGAGTCTACTCGTCCGTGCCCCAACGTGGCAGAAGTGTATGCTGGATATCAAGATGATCCAGAATCCGTGCAACCACAAAATCAATCACATCCTGCACACTTTCCGGTTGATAATAAAACCCGGGGTTGGGCGGCAGGATAGTGACACCCATCCTGGCAAGTTTAAGCATGTTTTCAAGATGAATTTCCGAAAAGGGAGACTCGCGCGGCACCAGTATCAATGTCTTTCTTTCCTTGAGAACGACATCGGCTGCACGTTCGATCAGATTCCTGCTACTACCGCAGGCTATTGATGATAATGTCCCTGTTGTGCACGGGCAAACTACCATGGCCCGTGGGACACCACTACCGCTGGCCACGGGTGCAGTCCACTGCTCCTTGCCAAAAACCTGTATCTGATCCGGGTCGGCATTAAAATAATCTGTCAGGAATACCTGCATATCACCCGGTCTGGCTGGTAGTTCAAGGTCCGTTTCCATATCGATAACAATTTGTGCAGGTTGTGAGATCAGTAAATATACTGACTCACCCGCATCAACCAGGCATTGTAATAATCTCAACGCATATTGCGCTCCGGAAGCACCGGTTATGGCAATACAAATACTGGCTGGTTTATATTTCATCATAATAGGTCAATTCCTGTTACAGGAATAATTATAGCAGTTGTAACATTTTTTCAAGCTTGCCGTGTATACCGCCAAAACCACCATTGCTCATCACTACAATACTGTCACCTTGCCTGGTCTGTTTTTTCAGATCATCAACCATGTCGTCCACACTGGCAAAGAGTTTCGCCTTGTCCCCCAGTTCATTTGTAACGCTGCTCAGGTTCCAGGCCATTTCCCCGGGCTGATAGAGGGAAACGGTGTCTGCCTCTCTCAATGAATTTGCCAACGTGTTTTCATGGATACCCATGCGCATGGTATTTGAACGGGGCTCCAGTAATACACAAATCCGTTTATCCCCGACGTGTCCACGCAGCCCTGCCAATGTGGTTTCAATGGCGGTCGGGTGATGGGCAAAATCATCATACAATCGAATCCCCTTTATATCTGCGCGTAGTTCAAGGCGGCGTTTTACACCCTTGAACCCTGACAGGGCCTCCAGTGAAACCCTGGTTGGGACACCGGCATGCCGTGCCGCGGCAATAGCTGCCATCGCGTTACTGATATTATGCTGCCCCAATTGCGCCCACTCCAGCCTGCCCTGCTGGTAGTTATCAAGATACAAATCAAAACTGCTGCCATCGGCACGCATGTTACGTGCATTCCAGCCTTCAGCAGAATCGGCCGCACAGGAAAATTTTTCGACCGGTGTCCAGCAACCTTGCTCCAGAACTGTATCCAATGCAGGTGAATCCCTATTACAGATTATCAGGCCCTCACCCGGGATCGTTCTGACAAGATAATGAAACTGCCGCTGGATATCTGCCAGGTCAGTAAAAATATCCGCGTGGTCAAACTCCAGGTTATTTGCAACCAGTGTGCGCGGGTGATAATGGATAAACTTTGAACGCTTGTCAAAAAATGCTGTGTCATATTCGTCGGCCTCAATAACAAAGAAAGGCTCGTCACCAAAACGGGCCGATATCCCGAAATTATCTGGCACCCCGCCTATCAGGTAGCCGGGGTTCATTCCTGCATATTCCAGTATCCACGCCAGCATGCTGCTGGTTGTCGTCTTGCCGTGTGTGCCAGCCACTGCCAGCACCCAACGATCCTTCAACACATACTCATATAACCACTGTGGCCCCGATGTACAGGGTATGCCCCGATTAAGAATTAACTCAATTACCGGGTTGCCCCGGCTCATAACATTACCAATCACGACCATATCGGGGCGATTATCGAGATGGGCAGGGTCATAGCCTTCCATCAAACTAATACCCTGCTCCTCAAGCTGTGTGCTCATGGGGGGATAAACATTCTGGTCTGAACCACTGACCTCATGTCCCGCCTGCCTTGCCAGCAAGGCGATCCCACCCATGAAGGTACCACAAATTCCCAGTATATGAATATGCATCCAGACCCTGCCGTAAAATCCGTAAACTGTTATTACAACACAGTTGCGGTTGATACTGAAACAGGTTACTGCTTGACCCTGAGCCGTGGCTTGTCTATGTTATTAAAAGTATAACTGCCAACAGGTGTACATACACAACATGGGGTATTCCCCGGATAAACTGATCATTTCAAACAGTGCTGATGAGCTTTTCAAAGAGGCTGCGGCCTGTATCGCTCAATATGCCAATGAATGTGTACAGGCAAAAGGGGTTTTTAGTTTTTCCCTGGCAGGGGGGGGAACCCCGAAACGACTATATCAGCAACTGACCAGCAGCCCTCTGATCGAACAGATACCCTGGGCATCCTGCCACTTTTACTTCGGTGATGAGCGAATGGTTCCACATGATCATGATGATAGTAATTATGCCATGGCACATAAATCACTTTTTGAACGCGCACCCATACCTGCCGGTAATATTCACCCGATTCCAACCGATTGTGATACCGCACAGGAATGCGCCAATCGTTATGCGCAGGAAATCGGCAATCTGCCCGGCCTTGATCTTGTGCTGCTTGGGATAGGGCAGGATGGGCATACGGCTTCACTTTTCCCGGGTACAGACATTCTTCACGAAGATACCCGGCCCGTCAGTGCTGTCTATGTGGAAAAATTCCGGAGTTGGCGGATCAGCATGACCTATCCCCTGATTAATCGGGCGAAACAGGCCATTGTCCTGATTTCGGGAAGCGATAAATCAGAGATTGTTCATCAGGTTCTGAATACTGACAATCCTGATGTCTCCTTCCCGATTCAGGGAATAAGGCCGCTGGGGCAATTATCCTGGTTTGTTGATAAAGACGCATACGCTGGATAAATAAACAGGCTTCAGAAAATCTGCTAGGATTTAATAACCAACAAAGATCATTGCTGCCTCGTTAATCTGTAAAGAATGTAGTTGATATGTAAGCGGCAGGCAGGTTTTGAGTTAAATTGAGTAATACAGATAAATAAACCATGCAACATATTCTGGCAGCAATCGACTTGGGTTCTAACAGTTTTCACATGATCGTCGGCAAAAATGAATCCGGCCAGATTATTGTGCTGGACAGGATTCGTGAAATGATCCGACTCGCCTCAGGTCTGGATGAAAAAAATAATATCTCCCCTGAGTTCATGAACAAGGCATTCGATTGCCTTGCCCGTTTTGGAGAGAGAATACGGCATCTGGATGCCGATGTCGTACGCATAGTCGGCACCAATACCCTGAGAAAGGCCCATAACTCCAACAGGTTTATGTCCAGGGGTGAGAAAATTCTCGGCCACCCTATCGAGATTATTTCCGGTATTGAGGAGGCTCGCCTGATTTATTCCGGGGTTGCACATAATGTGGCTTCTGATAATGGTCAGCGACTGGTTGTCGATATCGGCGGTGGAAGCACGGAAATTATTATCGGAGAACGCTACAAACCCATCCGTATGGAAAGCCTCTATATGGGCTGTGTCAGCATGACCAAATATTTTTTCAGCAGCGGGGAAATCACCCGGAAGAAAATCCTGAAGGCGCATATGCATGCTATGAGAGAACTGGAACCATCCATATATACCTATAAAAATCTTGGTTGGCAGGATGCAATCGGCTCATCGGGTACAGTCAGGGCAATAGAAAAAATAGCAATCGAACAAGGATGGTCCAGCCACGGAATTACGCGAGACGCTCTGGACAAGATACTTGACCACCTGCTCGATGCCGGCCATATCGATAAAGTTTCGCTCAAAGGTATCAAGGCAGAACGACTGCCTGTTATCACAGGTGGCACTATAGTGCTGAACGCAATATTTGATGCATTTGATATCGAAAATATGGTCGTATCAAACGGAGCACTGCGTGAAGGAATTCTTTATGACCTGATAGGGCGCGATAAAAAGAAAAACACCCGCAGTGAAACTGTGGAAAAATTTGCCAAACGTTTTGTCATAGACCGCGCACATGCCAATCGGGTAGAAAAAACGGCACAGCATTTATTCGGGCAAGTGAAAAAATCCTGGTTTAAAAACCGGGGGGATGCAAAAAAAACATTACAATGGGCCGCGATACTGCATGAAGCCGGTCTCTCCATTGCACATAACCATTTTCACAAACACGGCGCCTATCTGACAGGGCATGCCGACCTGCTTGGCTTTTCACGCCAGGGCCAGCAGCTATTGTCTTTAATAATTCAGCAGCAAAGGCGCTCATTAAACATGGAACTGTTTAATGAATTTGAATCGGATAATAATCAGGTCGGTGAACGGCTTACCATACTGTTACGACTCGCGATCCTGTTAAACCGGAGCCGCATTGAAGAGGAATCGAACATACCGGCAATAACAGTTAACAATAAACAGATCAACCTGTCATTTGATCAGGACTGGTTATCGGCACATCCCCTGACAAAGAGTGACCTTGAGGCCGAAGTCGGATATCTCGACAAGGCGGGCTATAGATTCCTGTTCACATGAGAGAAAATAAGAAAATAGGGTCAGACTCGATATAATTAGAAGAAAATAAATGAATTATATCGAGTCTGACCCTATTTTCTTATATTTTCTCTATTTTCTTTACCTTGTCATATCATCCATAAGCTGGAGTTGGGCGCAGAATGCAGGCTCATCATTGAAGGCACGTTGATAGGTTCCATCTGGCAGCAATACCCAGCTCTGGGTATTATCTTTTAAATAATATTCCAGGTGTTTGAAGATTTCCTTGCTAATGCGCTTTGTCTGGATTGGAAAACTGATTTCGACCCGGTGGAACATGTTGCGATCCATCCAGTCGGCACTGGAGCAGTAGACCTCGGATTCACCATTATTCTGGAAATAGAAAACACGTGTATGCTCCAGAAAACGGCCAACTATCGATCGAACCCTGATATTTTCAGAAACACCTTCCATGCCAGGACGTAAGCAGCAGATCCCTCGAATAATCAGGTCTATCTCCACGCCTGCCATTGATGCCTTGTACAACGCCTCGATAATCCGTGTTTCAGTCAGCGAATTCATTTTGGCAATGATGCGGGCAGGCAGACCCTGTCTGGCATTATTCCTTTCCCGATCAATTTTTTTCAGGATAGCAACATGCAGGGTAAACGGTGCCTGCAGGAGTTTATGTAGTTTCGCCACCTTGCCGAGACTGGTTAGCTGCATAAATACATTGCTGACATCATCACCTATCTGCACATCACTGGTAAACAGGCCGTAGTCAGTATAGATCATTGCGGTACGCGGGTGATAATTTCCGGTACCCATGTGTACATATTTTCTCAGTTTTTTACCTTCACGTCTGACCACCAGCACCATTTTTGCATGGGTCTTGTAACCCACTACGCCATATACAACATGTGCCCCCGCCTCCTGCAACCGGTTGGCCAGGGTAATATTATCTGCTTCATCAAACCGTGCGCGCAACTCGATTACGACGGTCACTTCCTTCCCGGCACGGGCGGCATCCACCAGGGCATCGACTACAGCAGACTTGGGGCCGGTACGGTACAGGGTTTGTTTGATGGCCAGCACGCCGTCGTCCCTGGCTGATTGCGCCAGAAACTCAATGACCGGTAAAAAGGATTCAAAGGGGTGATACAGCAATACATCCTGACGTTTGAGAACTGAAAAAATATCCTTGCCCTTGCCAAGCTGCAGCGATTTTCTTGGGCCATAAGGTGAAAAACGCAGATCGCTCCGATTCTCAAGATCACAGACCTGCAACATGCGACTCAGATTGACCGGCCCGTTAACCCGATACACATCGGTTTCCTGCAATTTGAAGCTCTTGAGCAGAAAGGCAATGACATCATCAGAGCATTCGCTGTCAATCTCCAGCCTGACCATCTGTCCATACCTTCGCGATAGCAGTTCCCCTTCCATCGCGCGCAGCAGGTTATCCACTTCCTCCGTATCGACAAACAGATCACTGTTACGGGTCACTCGAAACTGGAATGAACCCTTGACTTTCATACCATGAAATAATTCATCATCGTAGGCATGGATTATTGAGGATAAAAAGACAAAATCCTGTACGCCTGTGCCTTTTATATGACCGGGTATCTGAATCAGCCTGGGCAGGGAACGTGGCGCCTGGACTACTGCCATATTGCAATTGCGCCCAAAGGCATCCTTACCTTCCAGTGATATAATAAAGGAAAGACTCTTGTTCAGGATGCGGGGGAAAGGGTGTGCGGGATCCAGCCCCATCGGGGTCAATACCGGTACCAGTGATTCCTGAAAAAACTGGTGCAACCATTCATCCTGTTCCTGATTCCAGTCACTTCGGCGAATAAAACGAATACCATTTTCTTCGAGCCGGGGGAGCAATACTTCATTCAGGACACGGTATTGTTCGGCAACAAGATCAAGGCATTTGGCCCGTATTTCATTGAGTGCCTCCTGCGGGGTAAGCCCACCGGAACCTACGCCGCCGAGCCCGATTTCTGCCTTGTGTTTCAGGCCAGATACCCGTATCTCGAAAAACTCATCCAGATTGGTGCTGGAAATGCACAGAAAACGCAACCTTTCCAGAAGCGGACTGGACTCGTCCAGTGCCTGTTCAAGGACGCGACGGTTAAATTCAAGCAGGCTTAAATCACGATTAATAAATAATTCATGTGATTTAAGATCACGCACGGTCTGGGCCGGTTTTAATTCTGCAATATTATCTGCCATTTTATAATTTTGTTTTTCTGCCATGTGAGTCACACCATAATAACCAGTGTTACAATATACTGTATTTAATATTACAGTTTTGTGACAAACCAGTGATAAACCGCAGTCGTTGCAGCTTCACCGTTTTCTGATACCAGTCTGACCTGTACTGCCAATTTCGCTCTGCCGCTTGCTTCCAGTTGTTGTAAAAAACGACTTTCATCTTCATCGTCAATTTCAGCATGGGCCTTCAATGCACCTCTAACAGGCTTACTGTATTTTATCTCGGCATTCCTGACAACCGCCAATACCTTTCCTTCAAGCCCTGAAAACCTTCTGCGCATAAAATCGCCACTACTGATTTCTGCCAATGCAAACTGGGCGCTGGCATGCATGTTGCCGATATGATTCTGGATGTTATCACTGAATGGCAGCTCCATTAATTCGCCGCCTTGCTCACGTCTGACTCCGACCAGGCGTGCAAACTTCACATCTTTACTCATAAACCCGTCACAATTAATGCGTATCATCCTCGGCCAGTGAGTTCCGCCAGAACTGGTCTTCCCGGTCAAATATCCTGTTTGCCTCCCACGGCCCCCAGGTACCGGCAGGGTAGGTATGAATATATTCACGCTCCGTCGACCATACCTTCAGGATAGGGTCCACTACTTTCCAGGCCCACTTTATTTCATCATAACGAAGAAACAGGGAATGGTCATGTTCCATTACGTCCAGTAACAAACCCTCGTATGCATCAATCTGCATATCCGATACCGTGCAGTAACCGGCATCCAGTTGTGTCGTCTGTGTACGCATTTCAAGCCCGGTTTGTTTGGTCTGCATCTCGATGCGCAGACATTCATTCGGCTGAATACCCAACACAATCCAGTTTGGTTTTAACTGTTCAATCTGTGATTGACGAAACAGTTGCTGTGGCGGATGTTTGAAACGAATACTGATGAGTGAACTGTTTTTTTTCAGCCGCTTCCCGGTCCGCAAATAAAATGGTACGTTACGCCAGCGCCAGTTATCGATATAAAGTTTCATGGATGCAAATGTCTCGGTGGTACTCTGGGGCCGAATACCCTCTTCATCCAGATACCCGTTGACCGCCTCTCCATCAATGTTGCCCGATGCATATTGTGCGCGAAAGGCATGGGCATGCACCGCATTTTTCGGGATGGGTCTGATGGATTTCAACACCTTCACCTTTTCATCACGCAGGGATTCGGAGTCAAGTGCCGGCGGCGGCTCCATGGCCACCAGGGTTAACATCTGCAATAAATGACTTTGCAGCATGTCGCGCAGTGCGCCTGAAGAATCATAATAACCTGCACGACCTGCGATACCCTGACATTCCGAGTGCGTGATCTGGATATGATCAATGTAGTTACGATTCCATAGTGGTTCCAGCATCAGGTTGGCAAACCGGAATACCAGCACGTTCTGCACCATGCTTTTACCAAGATAATGATCGATCCTGAATATTTGACTTTCCTGAAAATCACGATGCAGGCCTTTATCAAGAATTTTTGCACTCTCGCCATCATAGCCAAAGGGTTTTTCGATTATTAAACGACGCCACCCCCGATCTTCATTATTCAGCCCCTCTTCCGCCAACAGCCGGCCTGTTTGCGCATATTCTGATGGTGGAATAGAAAGATAGAAGATCACATTCGGGCTGAACTTGTCCTTGTCCATCAGCAATGTGTTTATTTTTTCATAGGTGCTTTTTTCATGTAGGTTGCCGCTCTCGTAATACAAACGGCCACACAGCCTACCGAACACCTCCTCGTCCAGTTTTCCACGTACACGCGACTCCAGTAGATCCCTTACATGCTGCTGCCAGCTTTCACGCGTATATTCCTTCCTCCCCATGCCGACAATGGTCATGCCCTCACCAAGTTTTTCTGCCTCTTCGAGGTGATACAGGGCGGGAAGTAATTTATTACGTGCGAGGTTACCCGTAGCGCCAAAGATAATAAATGTACAAGGCTCAATCATTCCCGCTTACTCCTTGCCCTGTACAAAATGACCACCAAAGGCATTACGCATCATCGACAACAGGCGGTTGCCATATCCTTCCGTGTCCTGACTACTAAACCGCATTTGCAATGCCAGGGACAGTACGGGGGCAGCTATACCCTGATCCACGGATTCGACGACTGTCCAGCGCCCCTCGCCGGAGTCGGCGACGAACGGTTCAACCTCTTTCAAATCCTGATCCTGCACGAGAAAATCAGCCATCAGGTCCAGCAACCAGCTTCGAACCACGGAGCTGTGCCGCCATAGCTCGGAGATTTGCGCCATATCCAGATTGAACTCTTCCTTGCCTTTCATCAGTGAAAAACCCTCGGAAAAGGCCTGCATCATTCCATATTCAATGCCGTTGTGAATCATCTTGGTAAAATGACCGGCACCAATCGGACCAACATGCGCCCACCCCCTGTCCTGGGCAGGTGCCAGCGCCTTCAATACGGGTTCAATCTGTGCAACTACCTGCTTTTCGCCACCCACCATCAGGCAATAACCGTTCTTCAGCCCCCAGATCCCGCCCGAGGTGCCTGCATCAACAAAGCCGATGCCATGCTTGGCCAGCAAGGCGCCATGCCGCTGACTGTCATGGTAATTGGAATTACCACCATCAATGATAATGTCTCCCCCTTCCAGCATCGGGATCAGGTCCTGGATGGTATTGTCTGTCGGACTGCCACTTGGAATCATCAGCCAGATAATGCGTGGTGATTGCAACTGCTGCACCGCATGCAGGATTGTGTCGGCAGATATCAATCCTTCACCAGACAATTCCTTGACAATCCCCGGTGAGCGATTAAAACCCACCACCTCTATCTTTGCCTGCAGCAGGCGTCGCGCCATGTTGGCGCCCATTTTTCCTAAACCGATCAAAGCCAGTCGCATAAGTCACTTCCTGTCGCGTTGTGTAAGAATAACAAGGCCGATAAAACAACCCTTATTGTTAACTGTAGTTCAATCATTTTGAACATAAAGCCCGATACAGAAAATAGAACCTTGTTTGCTTAGTATTAAATAACAATACCGACCGCAGCAAACAATCAATTGTCTCTAATCTGGAATATCTCTATTATTCGGCTATAACATAGAAATACTTTAAGGATGCAGTTTTACAACTTCAGCATGGAGGCCCAGATGCACATTCAGGAAATTCGAACCATCGCCCGTGAGTACGGTCTGAAAACAAGCCGCGCCAGCAAAATAGATATTATTCGTGCCATACAGCGAAAGGAAGGCAATTTTGACTGCTTTGCTACACCGGCTGATCACTTTTGTGACCAGAAGATCTGCCTGTGGAAAGAGGATTGCCTGGATTCGACACAGAAAAAGGCATCATAAGGAAGAACCGCGTTTTCAGGAATCAGCCAGAACCTGCTGATAAAGTGCCTGGTACTCCAGTGCGCTGCTGTCCCAGGATGAGTCACGCCACATCCCTGTTAATTGCAACTTCTTCCATGTTAGCTTATCTTGATACATATTGATGGCGCGCTTCAATGCCTGCAGCAAGTCCCAGTCCTCGTCACCGTCAAAAACAAAACCGTTCGCCTTGCCGGTCAGGATATTTGCCGAACCGGCATTGATAACTGTATCGGCCAATCCTCCAACCTTCCTGACAAGCGGGAGTGTGCCATAACGAAAGCTGTATAGCTGGTTCAAACCACAGGGTTCGAATCGTGATGGCATCAGAAACAGATCAACACCGGCCTCTATCTGGTGTGCCAGTTGTTCATCATAACCAATATTGGCGGCAATACTGTCGGGATACTGGGTTACAAATTTTTTCAGGGCCTGCTGAAATTCAGGGTCACCTGTGCCCAGAAAAACCATTTGCACCGATTCCTTCATGATTTCATGCATGGCCTGCAAGATGATATCAATGCCCTTTTGCTCAACGAGACGTCCGATAAATCCGATCAGCGGGATGGCGGGTTTCTGTGGAAGCCCGACAATTTTTTGCAGTGCCTTTTTGTTTATTTTCTTTTTTTCAATCGTGCGGATACTGTAATTCTGTTTGATATACCGGTCGGTCTCGGGGTTCCATTCATCAATATTGATTCCATTCAGGATGCCATGGACATCGCCGGAACGATGTTGCAATAATCCTTCCAGGCCACCGCCAAATTCTTCTGTCTGGATTTCCCTTGCATAACCGGGACTGACGGTTGTTATTTTATCCGCGTACACCAGACCACCCTTTATAAAAGACAGTTGTTCATGAAATTCCAGTGCATTATAGGACCAGAACAACTCTGGCAGGCCCAGGGCAACAAATGTTGAATAAGGAAACTGGCCCTGATAGGCCATATTATGTACCGTGAAAATCGAGGGTGGCGCACCTTCCTCCAGCGATAGCAGGGCCGGAACCAGCCCGGTTTGCCAGTCATTGCAGTGAATGATGTCAGGCTTCCATTTCAGGCGTGTACGCTTCATTGCAATTTCAACAATGACCTTGCAAAACAGGGCAAAGCGATCTGCATTATCGTGCCAGGGCAGACTATCCGGACCGAGATAAGGGTTGCCGGGACGGTCAAAAAAAGGCGGGTAGTTAACCAGCCATATCTTTACCGAACTACCTGGCAGATCAGCAAGCATGATCCTGACCTCACCCTGCGGCATGCTCAGCCTGGCCATGCAGCGCATTTTACTGATTTCGTCCATCACGGACTGATAGGCAGGCAAAACAAGTCGCACATCATATTCTGAAGAACACAATGCCGCCGGCAGGCTGCCGGCAACATCAGCCAGACCGCCGGTTTTGATCAAAGGGTAAACCTCGCTGCTGGCGAACAAAACTTTTTGCAACATCAGGCCTTCTTCAGCACCACTGCCGACAGGGGTGGCAGGGTGATATTGACGGAATATTTACGGTCCATCCAGGGTTTGGCCTCGCTTTGCAGGCCGCCTGCATTACCCATATTACTACCACCATAGTAATCAGAGTCTGAATTGAATATCTCCTGATAATATGCCAGCTCAGGTACGCCGATCCTGTAATGCTTCCTGGGTGTCGGCGTAAAATTCAGAATGACAATAACATACTCGTCTTCTGCCCGCCGGATATAGCTCAATACAGACTGCGCAGAATCATGGCAATCGATCCATTCAAAGCCTGCGGCATCAAAATCAAACTTATGCAGGGCAGGGATTCCGGTATAGAGTTTATTCAGGTCAGCCACCAGGTGTTGCACCCCCTGATGCAGGGCATAGTCCAGAACGTACCAGTCGAGGCCACGATTGTGATTCCACTCACTGCCCTGACCGAACTCGGTGCCCATGAACAGGAGTTTTTTACCGGGATAGGTAAACATATAGCTGTACAGCAGGCGCAGGTTGGAAAAACGTTGCCATTCATCACCCGGCATTTTATTCAGCATGGAGCCCTTGCCATGAACAACCTCATCATGGGAAAAAGGCAGTAAAAAATTTTCAGTAAATGCATATAACAGACCGAAGGTCAGTTGGTCGTGCTGATATTGCCTGTAGATCGGGTCCTTGCTCATGTACTGCAAGGTGTCATGCATCCAGCCCATGTTCCATTTCATTGAGAACCCGAGCCCACCGACCCAGGTTGGCCGGGTCACCTGCGGCCACGATGTGGATTCTTCCGCTATGACCATGGTCCCCGGGTGCTCGGTATGGGTAACAATGTTGAGTTCCCTCAGAAAATCAATCGCCTCCAGATTTTCATTACCACCATATATATTGGGCACCCAGTCATTTTCCTCGCGTGAATAGTCCAGGTACAACATGGATGCCACGGCATCGACCCGCAGGCCGTCGATATGAAACTCTTCCAGCCAGAAATTGGCACTGCCCAGCAACAGATTCCTGACTTCGTTTCTACCGTAGTTATAAATCAGCGTCCCCCAGTCGCGATGTTCTCCACGGCGGGGGTCTTCATGCTCATACAGGGCACTGCCGTCAAACCTTGCCAGCCCATGACCGTCCTTGGGAAAGTGTGCCGGCACCCAGTCGAGGATAATGCCAAAACCATGTTGATGACAGTAATCTATAAAATAACGGAAGTCATCGGGTTCACCAAACCGGCTGGTTGGTGCATAGTAACCGGTTGTTTGATAACCCCATGAATCATCCAGCGGGTGTTCCGTGATCGGCATTAATTCAATATGGGTGAAACCCAGCGGCTTCAGATAGTCCACCAGCCGGTGTGCCAAAACACGGTAGTTCAGAAAATCATATTCTGATTCACGTTGCCAGGAGCCCAGATGGACTTCAAAAACAGACATGGGTGAGTGCAGCCAGTCCACTTCACTTCGTTGCTGCATCCAGGGCTGATCCTGCCAGATGTATTCATTGCACCGGATAACGCGTGAGGCCGTCCTGGGCCGTATTTCAAACTGTTGCGCATAAGGATCGGCTTTTAACTGGATGCTTTCATTTTCCCTGTTGCGTATCTCGTATTTGTAAACACAACCTGGCTTGATTCCCGGGACAAAGAGCTCCCATACCCCGCTGGTACCCCGCGAACGCATGGGTAGCACCCTGCCATCCCATTGATTAAAGTCGCCAACCAGGCTGACCCTTTCTGCATTCGGTGCCCAGGTGGCAAACAGCACGCCTGTATGCCCGTCTACTTCACGAACATGCGAGCCCAGATGTTTATAGATGCACCAGTGTTTTCCTTCGCCAAACAAATGCAGATCAAAATCCGATAATTGCGGGGAAAAGGTATAAGGGTCAATGTAGGTATGCCGGGTATCATTACTATCCCGCCAATTGACCTGGTAATGACCCTGCAACTGCTTTCCGTCACCCAGCCACTCGAAAAAGTCTGTGCCCTCTATCCTGCCGGTTGGCAGGTTATTTTCACCCATCTGAACACTCGCAGCCCCGGGGATATACACACGTACCCTGTCCTGCTGGCCTGCATCAAACCTGCCCAATACAGAAAAAGGATCGTGCTGGCGTGCCTCTATGATTCTCAGCAGACCATCGTCGAGCATAATTTTGGCTTTTTTCATATTCATTTCATACTATCCGGACATCCTTATCCATCTTCCCTTTTTCACCCGGGAGTGTGGGGTCATTTGCGCAATATCAAAGTACATGTAATATTGAATAGAGTCCAACTATAGCACCACTGATACATGCCAATGAACTATGTTATATAAATTTAATGTCTATGGACTATTTAAATAACTCAGACATAATAGCAACTCTGGTGTAACAAAAATGATTTATATGGAGATATCCCGGTAATGATTATGAAAACACAGCCCCGTTTCATCAGTCTTCTGACACGGGACACATTGGCACTGATTCTGGCGGGAGGCCGGGGCTCCAGGTTGAGGCGCCTGACATACTGGCGAGCCAAGCCCGCCGTGCCCTTTGGCGGTAAATTCCGCATTATCGATTTCCCGCTGTCTAATTGCGTCAATTCGGGTATCCGGCGCATCGGGGTCATCACCCAATACAAGGCCCATTCACTGATTTTGCATATCCAGCAGGGTTGGGGGCACCTGCGTGGGCAGTTCGGTGAGTTTATCGAGCTATTACCTGCCCAGCAACGCATCGAAACATCCTGGTACAAGGGCACAGCCGACGCGGTTTACCAGAACCTGGACATTATCCGCAACCATGACCCCTCCTATGTCCTGCTACTGGCCGGCGACCATATCTATAAAATGGATTACGGCCCCATGCTGGCGGCACATGAAGACAGCCAGGCCGATATGACCATCGGCAGTATCGAGGTGCCAATGGAACTGGCCAGATCATTCGGGGTTCTCGGCATAGACAAGGATAACCGGGTACGCAGCTTTATAGAAAAACCGGACAACCCTGAACCGGCTCCAGGGAGAAAGAATACCGCCCGGGTGTCGATGGGAATCTACGTTTTTAACCGTGATTTCCTGTTCGAACAATTGATCAAGGACGCGGACAATAACAATTCGAGTCATGATTTTGGTACAGACATCATTCCTTCCATTATCGATCAATACAATATTCATGCCTACGCCTTTCGTGAAGAGGAAAGCGGGGAACAGGCCTACTGGCGGGATGTGGGTACCGTGGACGCATTCTGGAAAGCAAACCTGGAGCTGATCGGGGTCACCCCTGAATTGAATCTGTATGACCAGAACTGGCCAATCTGGACCCATCAGGAACAACTTCCTCCCGCCAAGTTTGTATTCGATAATGATGAAAGACGTGGCATGGCCGTGGACTCGATGGTATCCGGGGGCTGCATTATATCCGGCTCTATGGTTCGCCATTCACTGCTGTTCTCGAACGTAACGATCAACTCATACTCACACGTGGAAGACTCGGTTGTACTGCCGAATGTTAAAATTGGAAAACATTGTGAGATTTATCGTGCAATTATTGATAAGGGCTGCTCGATACCTGATAACATGATTATCGGCAAGAAAACTGAAGACGACACCAAACGTTTCCATGTCAGCCCTGGAGGTGTTGTCCTGGTAACACCGGAAATGCTGGGGCAGGAACTACACCATGTCAGATAAGGCAAAACTTGATGTCGTGCTGATGTGGCACATGCATCAACCCGAGTATCGCGACCTGAGAACCAATGAGTACCAGTTACCCTGGACCTATCTGCACGCCATCAAGGATTATGTTGATATGGCGGCACACCTGGAAGAAAATGAAAATGCACGTGCCGTGGTCAACTTTGCACCGGTACTGCTCGATCAGCTACAGGACTACCAGGAACAGATTACTGAATTTTTCAGTGACGGGACACCGATACGCGACCCGTTATTATCTGCACTGGCAGAGCCTGTATTACCCATCTCGGCCGAGCAGTGCAACAAGCTGATTCATGATTGCCTGCGTTCCAACCAGACCCGAATCATCGATCGATTCAAACCCTATAAACGCCTGGCGGATATCGCTGTGACCATTCTCGAAAAACAGGACATGTTAACGTACATGGAAGATCAGTTTATATTTGACTTGCTGGTGTGGCATCACCTTGGCTGGATGGGTGAAACCGTCCGCCGGGAAAACGAGGTTATCAAACAACTTGCCAGTAAGGAGTCCGGCTATACACTTCATGACCGGCGTAATCTGGTTGTGGTTATCCACGAACTGATTGCCTCCGTTATCCCCCGCTACAGGAATCTGGCGGTCCAGGGTCGTGTTGAGCTCGCCATGTCACCTTATGCACATCCGATCATGCCGTTGTTACTTGACATAAAAAGTACAACCGAGGCCATGCCGGATGCGCCCCTGCCGCTGCTGGAAAAATATCCACAAGGTAAAAAACGCGTGCGCTGGCATCTGGAGAAAGGCATTGAATGTTTCCAGAAACATTTTGGCATAAAGCCGGCCGGTTGCTGGCCGTCCGAGGGAAGCCTGAGTAACGACACATTGACACTGCTGAATGACTCCGGGTTCCAATGGGCTGCAAGTGGTGGTTCGGTATTACATAACAGTATCAACAAATCAAACAGGGACGATATCAACTGCATTCACCAACCTTACCGGATTGGCAGTAATTCCCTTACCTGCTTTTTTCGTGATGAAGGTCTGTCTGACCTGATTGGATTTGATTACTCGAAATGGCATGCCGATGACGCTGTTGCCAACCTTGTGCACCACCTTGAAAATATTGCCGAGGCCTGTAATGAACATGATGACACAATTGTTTCCATCATCCTCGACGGCGAAAATGCCTGGGAATACTACCCGGAAAACGGCTTTTATTTTCTTGATGCACTTTATCGCCAGCTTGGTACTCACCCGGACATATCATTAACAACCTACAGTGAATACCTGTCCGGAAATCCGGAACATGTCCAGCTTGAAACCGTGGTTGCCGGCAGCTGGGTGTATGGCACATTTTCCACCTGGATCGGTGATGCAGACAAAAACCGCGCATGGGACATGCTCGGTGATGCCAAACACGCCTTTGATAAATCAGTCCGCAACAGGACGATCCGTGGCAAACAGCTTGAACGTGCCGAGCACCAACTGGCCATTTGCGAGGGGTCAGACTGGTTCTGGTGGTTCGGTGATTACAACCCGGCCAATACCGTCAGCGATTTTGAACACCTGTTCAGGCTCAATCTGTCTATCCTCTACACCCTTATTAAAAGGGAGCCGCCCGGGTACCTGTCCCAAACCTTCACACATGGCAGCGGTTCACCGGCCATGGGTGGCGTCATGCGACCGGGACAGGAGACAACGTGAGCGCCTTTCATTTGCTGGACAAACGCAGGTCCGGCATTTTACTCCATCCGACATCACTCCCCGGTCCACACGACCACGGCGACATCGGGCACCAGGCATATCGTTTCATTGAATTCCTGCAGTCCTCGGGCATTAATGTCTGGCAAATGCTGCCACTGGGACCGACCCACGAAGACAGGTCACCTTACCAGTGTCTGTCGGTGCATGCAGGCGACCCGCTGTTGATCAGCATGGACTGGTTAAAGGACCGCGGCTGGTTGACCCCCCGGGATATGAACAAACATCCCGTCGATGATGAAATACGAACCCGCTCCCTGGACATTGCCTGTAAACGTTTTTTAAAGCTTAAGGATGATTCCTACGAACAATACAGGCACTTTACCCGGCAACAATCCTCATGGCTGGACGACTATGCACTGTTTGTTGCCATCAGAACAAACCTCAAACAGACCGGATGGATGGACTGGCCGGCAGACCTGCGTGACCGTGAACCCGATGCATTGGGCAAGGCACGCAAAAAACTGAAAAAAGACATAGAGCGTATCAAGTTTGAGCAATTTGTATTTTTCAGGCAATGGCATGAACTCAAACAATATGCCAATGAGCGTGGCATATTCCTGTTTGGCGACATGCCTATCTTTGTTGCCCATGACAGTGCAGAGGTCTGGGCGCACAGGGAACTATTCACCATTGATGAACATGGTCAGGCCATCACGGTAGCCGGCGTCCCGCCCGATTATTTCTCTGAACAGGGGCAAAGATGGGGTAACCCGCTCTATCATTGGGACACAATGCAGCAAGACGGGTTCAGTTGGTGGATCAATCGTATGCAAACACAACTGGATCTGTTTGATGTTGTCAGGATAGACCATTTTCGCGGCTTTGAGGCCTGCTGGGAAATACCGGCCGATGCTGAAACTGCCATTCATGGACAATGGGTCAGGACGCCGGGTTATGCCTTGCTGGAAAAACTGTATGCCAGTTTTAACCCGTTACCCATTATTGCCGAAGACCTGGGTACGATTACCGACGAAGTGGATGCACTCCGCACCGCCTTCAATATACCGGGAATGAAAATACTCCAGTTCGCCTTCTCAGGCAATCCCTCCAACCCGTATCTGCCCCACAACCATGTTGAAGACTGCGTTGTTTACACGGGCACTCATGATAACGACACCACCCTGTCCTGGTTTAACGCCCTGACCCCGGAACTGCAACATCTTGTAAAAGATTACCTTGGCAATAGCTCCGAAGCCATGCCATGGCCCATCATCCGTGCCGCCATGGCATCGGTTGCCCGGCTTTGTGTGTTCCCCATGCAGGATATACTGGCACTGGACAAAGGTCATCGTATGAATGTACCCGGAACGCAGGAGGGCAACTGGTCATGGCGCTTTACATGGCAGCAGGTACCCGATGACCTGGCCAGCCGGCTTAAGTACCTGACACACCTTTATGGCCGTTAACCCCGATACTCTATCCAGGTGATCATTAAAACCAGGTAACCCATCGTCCCCGGTGCAATGCTGCCTCCTGCATCTGTGCAACCGTACCGGGGCGCGGTTGCACACTCCGAATGGCAGGTTTGACACATAAGTGGCCGTGTGATGCGCGCCGTCATAAAACCTTCATCCCTCTTACACTTTTCTGTCATCACCCCTCTTCATACTCGTGACCTCGTTTTCCCGGCAGGAACAAAACAACATGACCGGGAAAGTTCCGTATTTATCATACCTGGAGAGTCTGCCATGAATAAAAAAACCATTACGCTTGCGATAATCACAGCCCTGGCTGCCAGCAACTACGCCATAACGGCTACTGCCGGCGGCGTCAAATACAAGAAAGGGGACAAATACCTGAAACTGGGTGGCCGTATCCAGTTACAATACCACCAGAAAAAACCGGATACCGGAAGCAGTACCGATAACCTGTTCTTCCGCCGCTTTCGACCTTACATTGAAGGTAGCATTCACAAGGACTGGAAAGGCAAGTTCCAGTGGGACATGGGCAAGGCCAAGGTCTCCGTCAAGGACGCATACATGGAATACAAGGGCTTTGAGGGCGTGAAGATCATCGTCGGTAACTACAACTTCCCCTTCTCACGTGAATTCCTCACTTCATCCAAACACCAGCAGTTTGTGGAACGAACCTTTAACGGTGATCACAACTATGGCACACCGGATCGTCAGGCCGGTGTTCACCTGAAGGGCAAGACCGCCGACAAGAAAATAAGCTGGCGTGCATCCGCTGCCATGGGTGCCATCAAATCTGATGCGTCCAAGATTGACTTTGGCTCGGTCGTCAACAAGACCACATATAATGAAGGTATCATGGTGGGTGGACGAGTCGATTTCCACCCTTTCGGTTACCTGAAAATGTCACAGGGTGACTTCCACCGCAAACAAAAGGCCACCATCGGTATAGCTGCCTTCACCTGGAATAATGACAAGGATATTACACCGCCAGGCGGCGCCGACGTTGACAAAGTGACCGGGTTTGAAATCAGTGGTGCCTACCGCAACGCTGGCCTGTCGGTCGATGCAGAATACAACAACTTCTCATCCGATTTGATCGACACTACGCTCACCAGCGGCCTGTACAAGAATGGCTCCACCAAGCTCACCAATTACATGGTCAAGGGTGGCTACATGGTCGTACCCAGCACCCTGGAAATCGTTGCCGGTTACCAGTCACAGGATGCCGACAACTACGCGACCAAGTGGAACCGAACTTCCATCGGTGCCAACTGGTTCCTTAAAAAACAGGATATCAAGATACAGCTCACCTATCGTGTGGGTAAAAACCTCAAGGGTGTCAGTGGTGCTGATGAAAAAGAGGTATTCCTGCAGACTCAGTACGTATTCTAATTATAACAATCATGTCTGATCTTCTGACCCGGCCGAATTATCGGTCGGGTTTTTTATGCCGGCATACATTGACTGGAATCTTCCTGGTTATACGAGTCAGCCGGATGCCCCGGAAACACCCTCAGGAAAGATCTGTTTTTTCCTTATGGCCCCTCACTATCAGTATCAGACCAAATATCACAAACGGGATACTCAACCATTGACCCACGCTGAGATCCATACCCTGTGCATAGCTCGCCTGACGCACCTTGAAAAACTCGAGAAAAAACCGTGCCGAAAATGACATGACGAGGAACACCCCGAACAACTTTCCGTCACGCAATGTCTTCCAGAAACGCTGGTAAATCACCAGCATCACAATAAAGATAAGCAGGTAGGTAAATGACTCATACAACTGCACCGGATGCCTGGGGAGACTGTCGAAACGTTCAAAGACAATGCCACCATTAACAGGCGTACCGATAATTTCCGAGTTAAAGAAGTTACCTATCCTGATCATGGCCCCGCCCAGTGCGGCCGTCATGCAAAACCTGTCCAGTATCCAGAGCCATGACGGGTGGCCGTTTTTACGCGAGTATAGATAAACCGCAATGAGGATGCCCACAGCGCCACCATGGCTTGCCAGCCCACCCTTCCAGATCTTGAAGATATCCAGTGGATTGGCAAGATAGTATGCGGGGTCATAGAAAAAAACATGTCCCAGGCGCGCACCGATGATGGTACCTGCCAGGATATAGATAAACAGGCTGTCCAGTTCTTCCGGTTTGCGTTGTTCGCGGTCATATATCCAACGCATGATTTGCAGGCCAACCAGAAAGGCAGCGGCAAACAATACACCGTACCAGTGAACAGTAACCGGGCCTGCACTAAACAGGATCGGGTCTGCATTCCAGACAAACAGGGCTTTATCGAACTTCAAAATAATTTCCTTTTTGTGATGATCGGGCTAGAGCCAGATCATACAGCCCGTTTCAAAAGGATGTACCTGTAATGAGTGGTAGGGGAAAACCCGTATCTTGTAAAATTGCAACCCGGACAGGCTGGGCTTCATTTCAAGGGAGAAAATACGTTCGCCATTTTCCCCGTCACCTCCATCCGTGAAGCGAAAGGAATCATGCATGTTGAATCCACTGCCATTTTCCTCTGTACCCACCAGACATTCCACAACTACATCTTCGGGCGACAGGCCGTTGAGGAACACGCCGACCCTGACCGACAAATCCTCATCAAAGATAATCTCTTTTTTCACCTCATCCAGCCGTTTGATAACAACACCGGCCCAGCAGGACAGGATCTTGCTTTTCCATTCAGCGAGTTGTTGTGCGGGGGCTGCGTTATCAAAAAACATTCGCGCTGATTTTTCCTTTGCCTGGACGTAGAATTTTTTGACATAGTCTCTCACCATGCGTTGTGCATTAAACTGCGGGATGATTGATTTCATTGACGCCTTGGACATCCTGACCCATTCACTGGAGTACCCCTGGCTGTCGCGGTTGAAGTATAGCGGGATCACCTCTTTCTCGAGGATATCCATTAAATCCGATGCCTCTTCGTGGTTACGGTAGTCGGCATCAAACTCCGGCCCGTGTGCTGAAATACCCCAGCCATTATCACTGTTAAAACCTTCACCCCACCAGCCATCGAGCACACTGAGATTCAACACACCGTTGATGCCCGCCTTTTCACCCGACGTACCACTGGCTTCAAGCGGGTATTCCGGGTTGTTCAGCCAGACATCCACACCGGTAACCAGTTTTCTGGCCAATGCCATGTCATAACCTTCCAGCAGGATGATCTTGCCCTGGTATTGCGGCATCATTGAATATTCGTGTATCTGGCGGATCAACTGCTGGCCGGGTAAATCACTGGGGTGGGCCTTGCCGGCAAAAATAAGCAAAACCGGGCGCTTCGGATCGTTCAGTAGCCGGTTCAGGCGGTCGGGGTTTGAAAAAATCAGGGTTGCGCGTTTGTAGGTTGCAAACCGCCTGGCAAAACCCAGTACCAGCATGTCTTTTTCCGGCTCACTGATATGCTGGCATATACGCCTGAGCAGGGCCTCACTGCAACCATTTCTTCTGTGCTGCAATAACACACGATCATGAACATCCTTGATCAGTTCGGTTTTCAGCGACTGTTGCAGACTCCATACCCTGTGGTCGGGTATTTCATCGATACATTCCCAGTAAGACTCATTCAGTAATTCATTGCGCCATTCACGGAACCGCATATCAAACAGGCTGGTCCATTCGCGCGCCAGGAAAGTCTGTACATGCACACCGTTGGTCACATAGGAAATCGGGTTTTCCTCGTGTGGAATCTGGGGCCAGATATAGGCCTCATTCCTCGATGCCACCTCGCCGTGTATGCGACTGACACCATTATGGAAACGTGAACCACGCAACGCCAGGGCTGTCATGTTAAAGCCACCGCGGCTAGCCGGCGAGCTGCCCAGTGCCAACAGTTGTTTCATCTTGATTCCCAGGCCTTTGACGTACTCACCCATATAAGTGTCCATCATGTCATGGTCAAAAATATCGTGCCCTGCCGCAACCGGGGTGTGGGTTGTAAACACCGTGCCGGAGGCCACCAGTTCCAGTGCTGATTTGAAGTCCATCCCGGCCTGCACAAGCTCATGACAACGCTCAAGGATCTGGAAGGCCGAATGTCCTTCATTGATGTGCCAGACATTGGGCGCCAGCCCCATGGCCCGCAATGCCCTGACGCCACCCAGGCCCAGTACCATTTCCTGCTGGATACGGGTATGCAGGTCACCACCATAAAGCTGATGGGTAATAAAACGGTCCTCGTCCGTATTCACTGACACATCACAGTCCAGCAATACGAGCTTGATGTGCCCCAGGCGGGCCAGCCAGACGCGTAACGTCAGCTCCCTGCCAGGCAATGAAATTGTCACATGCAGCTCTTCACCACGGGCATTGGTTGCAGGCCTTATTGCAAGGTCATTAAAATCGGTCTGTTGATAGTGTGAAACCTGGTTACCATGCACATCGATGGTCTGCATAAAGTATCCCTGCCGATACAGCAGGCCGACCGCAACAAATGGAATACCCAGATCACTGACGGCCTTGCAATGATCGCCGGCCAGTATGCCCAGGCCACCGGAATAAATAGGCAGGCTCTCATGAACGCCAAATTCCGCACTGAAGTAGGCGACCAGGTCGTCATTATCAAAAAGCCCTTCGATTTGTTTATGTGTGTTTTTATTTTTGTAGCTATCGTACATGGCCAGGATACGGTTGTACTCATCCATGTAAACGGTATCGAGTACGGCATCATCGAGTATGGATTGTGAAATTCTGCGCAGGAACACCTTGGGGTTGTGGCCACTCGAATCCCATAAATCCCGGTCAAGCCTGTGAAACAGGCTGCGCACATGGCGGTCCCAGCTGTAATACAAATCCTCAGACAATTCGCTGAGGCGGACCAGTTCCCTGGGGATAACTGCCTGTACCTCAAGACTGTAGCGCGTAATTCCCATAAATATTATCCATGCTGTTTATTGTTTTTTAACAAGGCCACCCATCCGCAGATCGACCCGAACAGTAATGACACAGGGTATGCATAAAGCATACCCTGATAAAACATGCGGACCATTCCTGGCTCCGTACTTGAAAGACTATGAAAAAGAGTCATAAATTACAACTATTACACCTGAATATCACCTAAGCTGTAAAAAAGAGCTTTGGAATCATGTAAATATAGCAAATACAAGAGAGAATTGCTGATGTGGACAAGTTCTTTGCATGAATCAAAATAGGGCACTGAAAAAATACCGGTTTCCGTGGCGTGAAAATAATCACTTCACCCTGCTTGTCGATGGTGACGTTTTTTATGCCGACATGCTGGGTGCCATTGAACAGGCCAAAACCTGCATTTACCTGGAGATGTACCTGTTCGAATCCGGGGTGGTTGCCAGTCGTTTTATTGACGCTTTGATGGCGGCCAGCCACAGGGGCGTCAATATCCATGTCCTCCTGGATGCCTTTGGCTCGCTGGGTCTGGAGAATTCAGACAGGGTCCGCTTGCAGGACGCCGGCATTTCCATTCATTTTTATAACCCGTTGCAATATGGCCGGCTGCGGCGCAACCTGTTTCGTGACCATCGCAAACTACTGCTGATCGATGGTATGACGGCCTATACCGGAGGAATGGGTATCACGGATGACTTTGACCGGGCCAGCCATCCGCACTATTACTGGCATGAGGCCGTTATCCATATTACCGGTGCCTGTGTCGCTGACTGGCAAACCCTGTTTGAAGATTTCTGGAAACGCTGCACAACCAGCCGGATTGAAAGATACAAATCTGCCCCGTTACCGAAACTGGCGTCACCACAACCCGGCCTGGTAGTGGAAAGCAGGTCTTTTACCCACTCCGAAATCATCCGTTCTTTTGTCAACAGGATAAGGGGGGCACAGTCGCGGGTCTGGCTGGCCACCGCCTATTTTGTACCCTCGCGCAAACTCCTGAAGGCGCTGTCCAGACAGGCACATTCGGGCATTGATGTCAGAATACTGTTGCCGGGACCACACAGCGACCACCCCTGGGTAAGGCACATGGGCAGACATTTCTATTCCCGCTTACTGCGCCGTGGCGTGCGTGTATATGAATATCAACCCCGCTTTACACATATTAAAATACTGTTATGTGACCAATGGACCAGCATCGGTTCAAGCAATGTTGACCGCTGGAATTTCAGGTGGAATCTGGAGGCCAACCAGGAGGTCGATGACCCCGGTTTTGCCTGCCAGGTGCAACAACTGTTTGAAACAGACTTCTCCAGCAGCAGGGAAATCCTGGCCGCCGACTGGCACAAACGACCCTGGGTGAGCCGGTTCAAGGAATGGTGCTGGGCAAAAGTAGTACGCCTGCTATCATGGTTAAGTTTCAACCGCAAACAATAACATCCGGATACGGGCAACCTGAAAACCGGTGCCTGTTATTTTCCCCGCTGCAACCTCATCCATTACAAGCAGGGCTTGACAAACATAGCCCTTACTCCATTATTAAAAAATGAACCTGGCTATCATTATCTATTCCAACGACCCCGAGGTGGTGTGGAACGCATTCAGGCTGGGCAATACCGCGCTGGGCTACGATAAAACCGTCAGCATTTTTCTGTTAGGCAAAGGTGTGGAATGCCTGTCGCTGGATTCAATTAAATACAATATACGAGAGCAACTGGATTATTACGAGGAATATGGTGGCAAACTTGTCGGCTGCGATCTGTGTTGTGAACTCAGGGAAGATGAAATGCCCTTTCTGCGAGAAGATCTGAATTGTGAAATGGGCTCAATGCAAAACCTGTACGACATCACCATGGAGGCAGACAAGGTTATAACGTTCTAGGCGTCTGCCGGACTCCTGGCCGGCACCCTGACGGTAAACAGGGATCCCTCACCTTTCCTGCTCTCGACATCAATACCACCACCCATCATATCGACAAGCTGCAAGGCGATGGTCAGCCCTACACCCAAACCCGCATAACCCCGGCTACTCGAATTATCTGCCTGCTCAAATCCATTAAAAACCCTGGACACCTCTCCGGGCTCCATACCGATACCGCTATCCTTTACTGAAAAAACAATCCATCGCAGATTTCCATCCTCTTGAGAACCCACATCGAGGGTCACCGTTCCGTTCTGGGTGAACTTGGCCGCATTCCCCAGGATATTAAACAGGACCTGCGAAAGATGCGGGCTGTCCCCGTTCATGCTGCCAAACCCCTCGGGACAATTCGTTATGAAGGTGTTGCTGTTTTTTTCCATCAAAGGCCGGACCTTCCTGGTCAGGTTGTCGACAAGTTGATTAATATCAAATTCACCCTCCAGCAATTTAACTGCCTGCGACTTGATCCGCGAAAGATCCAGTACTGTATTGATGATATCCAGCAGCTCCATCCCTGAATCGCTGATCATCTCGAGCATCTCGAGCATCTCATCACTATTCAGGAGCTGCCTGTCGGACCTTAATATATCCGAGAAACCGATAATGGCGTTGAGTGGTGTGCGCAGTTCATGACTTATTTTTGACAGAAAATCATCCTTTGCGCGGGATGCAGCTATGATTGCCTCACGTGCCCTGTCAATTTCTGTGATATCAATAAACGTAACAATCAGGACTTTCTCATCCCTGTATGATGCCACGACAGCACTCCTCATCAGCTTGATATCATTACAGGTTATTTCGTCAACGAGAACAGGCTCGCCACGATCAAAAACAGGGCAGGCCTCATACTGCTCATGACACCCGAAAAACTCACCGCAACCGTGGCCAATGGCGGTCACACGATTAATACCCAGAACGGTTTCCGCTGATTTATTTATCTGGATGATTTTTTGATTTGCATCAATAATCATTACACCAAAAGGAACATTTTCCATCAATGTATTGATCAGCGAAGACTGCTCACGATTATTGACAGAAAGCAACCTGACCCTTTCAACAAGTCCCCTGTTCTTTTCCTCCAGATACTGGATTCTGGACTCCAGGTCTGGTTGTTTTTCATTCGCTAGCATTTTTCTGATTCACATGCAGAGTGACACAAATGGTTATCGGCACAAATTGCAAAACAATTTAGATTATTTATTATGTGTAACTTTGTTAGCCCATAATTAACATTCGCCCGCAAATTAGTGCCTGCCAACACTTCCTGGTCTAGAATGGATCTGTATTCTGCTATCAGCCAAAGGAAAAATAATGAAACAACCCAGTCATATCATTCGCGTACTCATCTTGTTTATTTTTACCGGCCTTGTTGCCGCCTGTAGCCCCGCCAGTCCCGGTGAGGTCGCCAAAAAATTTATGACACACTTATCAAAGGCCGAATTTAACGAGGCCAGACAATATGCCTCTGAACAGACCGGGCAACTGATCGAGATGATGGGGAAAATGGGTGCTCCGATGGGTGCAAAAATGAAAAAGAATGAAAATTATTCATTCATTCTTCTAAATGAAAAAATTGAGGGTGATAAGGCCACCGTCGAATTCCGTAATAAAGAGGGTGGTCAGGTCCAGACCATGCACCTGATCGAGGAAAAGGGCAAGTGGAAGGTACACGAGGAAAAAAAATAAATTCTCTGGTCAGGCTGGCCTGGCTGCTTGCCTCTACCCTGGCTCTTTCAGGACAGGCGCAGGCTGTCGGCCAGTCACTCCGGCTGACGGGGGTGCAGAACGGTGACCTGATATTGCGCAGAGGCAAGGGAATGATGTCGGATATCGCCGCCAGTTTCTCGATATCCGACAGACGCTTTTCACATGTCGGAATAGCCGTAATGAAAAACCGGAAGGCCTATGTCGTTCACTCTATCCAGGATGATGATAAGGGGTACAACGGGGTTGTCAGGGAACCCCTGTCTGATTTCCTCGGCGATGTCAGTGACTGGGCCGTGTACCGCCTGAAACTGGACAGACAGCAACAGAATAAACTGGCTCGGACAGCAAGCCGTTATGCCCACCAGCACATTGCCTTTGACACACGGTTTGATCTGGACAGCAGCAATGTCATGTATTGCACCGAACTTGTCTGGCGCGCCAGTGCCGAGGTCAGTCAGCCCAACCTCATACAACCGACCGCACAAAAATCAGGGGGCCGGTTTATCACTATTGAAGACACCTACCGGCATAACAATGCCGTACTGATCGAGTCCATGCACTGAATAATTTTTTCTGGAATAATACGGGAAAGCTGATATTCGATTTTTACAACGCAAAGAAGCGGAGGGCGCAAGGCCTTTATAAAACACAACCCGCCACGGGTTATTCTATCGGTGCACGCTCCGACCAGTTCCCTTCCTGCAGGAACATCGCCTCGTCCTTCAGTTTGCCGGCCTCCGCCACTCGCCCCATTGCATTGAGTATCTCGCTTTTCAGTAGCAGGGTATTACGTGCATCAGGATCCAGTTTTTGTGCAATGTTTACCCGCGCCAGGGCCAGCTCATCTTTTTCAACCACATAAAGGGCCATGGCCAGATTATGATGGCCCTTCTGGTATGTGGGGTCCAGTCTCACGGTGAGACGAAAATGGGCGATGGCCTCTCTGTATTTACCCGCCTGTGCCAAAACCACACCAAGGTCGTCATGGGCCTCGGCATTATTCGGATCCAGATCAACGGCCCGGGTCAGATCCTTGCGTGCACTTTCCTTGTCGCCCTTCCACAGGTAACGCACACCACGCTTGGTATAGGCCAGGGAGCTGTTCGGGTTCCTTTTAATGAACACACTCAGATCAGCAATGCCTTCATCGATGTAACCCAGTCGGGCCTGCGCCATGCCACGACCAAACCAGGCCTGGTCAAGTTTATCATTGATCTTGATTGCACGGGTGTAGTCCTCAACCGCACTGTCAAAATCACGTAATTTAAAATAGACCGCCCCTCGTTGAACAAAGAGTGCGGCATCACCACGGTTCCCGTCTATTCTTTTGCTGATTTCCCCTATCAGTTTTTCAGCCTGTTCCTGGCTGGTTATTTCAACCGCCAGAACCGGCCCCACCATGAACATGGAGATAAACAGGGTAATCAGTACTGCCCGAAGGTATTTTATCCGGCAAAAAAGTGGCTTAAAGGTAACCATAAGATTATTCCTCAATTTAATCTGCTGATATCACTGTTAATGGTCCCGTTAACTTTATGAAGCACATATAAATGTGAGGACATGGAATCGGTATGGCCGGATCAAGACCGTCTGCCGCACGGACGCGGCAGCCGAGCCGCCATGGATGGCATGTTTTGCGTGTCTTGATCCGGCCAT
>DRJK01000119.1 GCA_011052215.1 Gammaproteobacteria bacterium | reverse complement strand
GCTCGACTATATACTCCTGAAATGTTTGGCCATATGGCTACAGCTGTCACAATACTGGTAAAAATGCATGTTAGTTTCTCTAGGAGTCTGTCGGATTCAGGCCGTTTCATCACAATTGGCAGAAATCTTGCTTCTATATGTTGTATGTGGCGGATTCCTGACACACTGTATTTATGGGAAATTGACTAAAATATGACCAATTCAGGCCAATGCTCGAACATCTGACACGCCAGCGAAAAAGCCTCACGGCCCTGATATGTCTGACTTTTTTACTCAGTCCATTATTCAGTCTGTGGGGTGCGGTCGTCTTCGGCCTGGTTGACTGGCATGAGGTTGTCCAGGTACTCAAATTCGGTCCCCTGCCGGCCTTCCTTGCCATAATGCTGACGCTGGTGGCGGTGTATTTCTGGCGCTTTCTCAATCCGCTGGCCAGACAGCTCGGAAATGACCCTTACAATATCAGCCTGGCCGAGGTTCTGAGGCGTCGGGTAACAACTTATGGCGTTGTATACTGGGGCCTGTTCATTTTTTACTCGATCTGTCAGCCCGCTATCTATTTATACAGTGCGCAGAAAACCGGAATCATTGCGACGGCTACTTTTGGCTGGAATTTTGTAGCGCTGCAACTGACCATTTCCATCCTGATCGGTGTGCCCGCCTACCTGCTTATACTGGACAGGCTTAGCCAACTGGCACGCTTCACCGGTGTCGTCAAGGCACAAAACCGGGTCTATTCGAAGCTGTTGTTACTGGCCGGCTTCCTGCCGATACTCGCCTATTCCCTGTTGCTTGAGTACCACTGGCAAAAGACCGGCCAACTCGAAACATCCGCGCTGGTTATCTGGGTGGTGCTGACAACTGTCACCGCTATCATTGCACTGTTGTCTGCAAACAGCCTGCGACGATCACTGGCACCCGTTGAACGTGCCTTGCAATCCAGCGGTGCGGTGACCAACCAGTCACTGGCTGACTTGCATGCCTGTTCGGTCGATGAGATGGGGATGCTCTCACAGGCACTCGGCAAGGTATTCCAGAGACTAACTGATCAGGAAAGCCATATCCACGCCATTATTGATAATGCGGCAGAAGGCATTATCGTAACCAATGAGAATGGACTGATCGACACATTCAATCTTGCCGCCCAGAACCTGTTCAACTACAGCAGTCAGGAGGTACGCGGCAAGCCACTGTCATGGCTCATTAATGGCATGCTTGAAAAAGATGGTTCTCCCAAACACCTGTCAGGGCGATACAAGGTCAGCGGGATCAAACGTGACGGGTGTGCGATACCGGTCGCGGTCTGTGTCAGTGGTGTTATCCACGCCGGCAAACCCGAATTTATTTATCTGGTCAATGACCTGACTGAAACCGAGGCTGCTTTTGAAAAAATACAAAAGGCAAAAACATTGTACAGCGATCTGGTCGAAACGGCGCACGATCTCGTGTGGAGTATGGACACCAATGGCAACTGGTCTTTTCTTAATAATGCGTCGGCAGGTCTCTATGGCTACAAGCCGGATGAGATGGTCGGCCTGCCGGTCAGTAATTTCCGTCATCCTGATTATGCAGAACAGGAGCAACAGGCCTTTGCAAATATTTACGAAGGTCATGACCTCTACCAGTTTGAAACGGTTCACCTTGACCGGCGCGGCAAGGAAATCACTCTCAGCCTGAATGCGCGGGCACAAACCGATACAGATGGAAACATTATCCGCATAACCGGCACTGCACGCGACATCACGGTCACCAAGGAGTATCAACGCCAACTGAGTTACCAGGCAGAGCACGACGCCCTGACCGGCCTCTATAACCGTCGCTTTTTCCAGCAGGAGCTGGAAAGGGTCATTGCACGCGTTGCGCGCAGTGCAGAAACGGCCGGGCTGTTGTATATCGATCTCGACCAGTTCAAATACATCAATGATACACTCGGCCATGCCGCCGGTGACAGACTGCTGATCGAAATCAGCAAACTGTTGTCCTACCATGCACGTGAGGGTGATCTTCTGGCCCGGTTTGGCGGTGATGAATTCACATTATTACTCTATAACATTGAGGCCGGCAACCTGGAAATCGTTGCAGAAAATTTCAGGAAACATTTTGATGAATACCACTTCCATGATAATGGCAAGGGATTCAACATTTCATGCAGTATCGGTGCAACATTACTGGGCGAAGATATAAAAACATCTGAAGAGGCCATGTCCCAGGCAGACCTGGCCTGTAACATCGCAAAAACACGTGGCCGGAATTGTGTCAACATCTACAGACCGGAAGACCATGATGAAGAGGGCATGGCAGAAGACATGGGCTGGGCCGCACGGGTCAAGGACATGATAGAAAATGACCGCTTTATTCTTGCCTATCAGCCTATCGTCAATACCGGAACAGGGGAAACAGCGGCACATGAAATATTGTTACGCATGCCAACCGATGACGGGCAGATCATCCTGCCCGGTGGATTCATGCCCGCCGCAGAACGGTTTGGCCTGGTACACAGCCTGGACAACTGGATGATAGGTGCAGTGATTGAATGTTTAGGCAAGCTGCATCGGCAAGGGGTGCATGCACACTTCAGTATTAACCTGTCAGATCGGGCAGTTGACTATCCGGGCCTGGTCAACAATATTCATCAACGGCTCAGTGAGGCCGATGTACCCGCTGAATATCTGGCCTTTGAAATATCGGAAACTGCCATTATTACAAACTATACCGCGGCGGTAGCCCTGATAACCCAAATAAAGGAACTGGGTTGTTTCTGCACGCTTGATAATTTCGGCGCAGGTCTGTGCTCACTGGGGTATCTTAAAGACTTGCCTGTCGATACCATCAAAATAGCGGGTGCCGTCATACACGGTGTCGCATCAAACCCGGTCGACCGCGCCATGGTGGAGTCAATAAACAATATCGCACATATTCTGGGCAAGGGTACCGTCGCCGAGTGCGTGGAGAATGAAAAAACTCTCGAAACACTGGCAGAACTGGGTGTCGATTTTGTCCAGGGGCATCATCTGGGACACCCGGTACAGGAACTGGATCATGTCAGGGAAGCGGTCAGCCTGCAACAATCCATTACTCGATAATGGAGCCTTAAATCAATTGTAAATTGGCATACGCCAGCACCAGCCATTTGCTGCCTTCAAGGTCAAAATTAACCTGGACACGTGCGCCGCCTCCCTGTCCTTCATAATTCAGCACTACCCCTTCACCAAACCTGGCATGCACTACACGTTGGCCGAGCCTCATACCATCGGGCGATTCATCCAGTGAGCTGTTTATACTCATTGCCTTTGCGGCATTGACAACGGGGCGTACCTCTTCAATCAACCCGGATGGAATCTCGCCAATAAAGCGTGACGGTACCGGATACATGTCTGAGCCGTATATCCTGCGTTGCTCGGCATAGCTGATGAATAATTGCTGCTCGGCGCGCGTCATGCCAACATAACAAAGCCGCCTTTCTTCTTCAAGGCGGCCCGGCTCCTTGATTGATCGCTGGTGCGGGAACAGGCCTTCCTCCACGCCGCACAGGAAAACCATCGGAAACTCAAGGCCCTTGGCCGAATGCAATGTCATTAGCTGCACGCAATCCTCCCATGGGTCTGCCTGGCCTTCTCCTGCCTCGAGTGCGGCATGAGAAAGAAATGCGGCCAGCGGTGTCATTTCCTGATCATCCTCACTACGCTCATAATTTCGAGCTGCAGATACCAGTTCCTCCAGATTTTCCACACGTGCCTCGCCCTTTTCGCCCTTTTCCTTATTGCGGTAATACTCAACCAGGCCACACTGTTCAACCATCAGACTAACCTGTTCGTACATCGCCAGGCCCCTGCTGTCTTCTGCAAGTGTATTGATAATCGCCTGAAATTTTTCCAATGCACCAAGCGCCCTCGCTGCCAGCCCTTTCTCTGCAATAACACAGGAGATGGCATCCCACATTGGCAAACCACGTACACGGGCAATATCACGAACGGCAGCGATACTGCGGGCACCTATACCGCGTGTCGGTGTATTAATAATTCTTTCCAGTGCGGCATCATCAATCCGGCTTTCAATCATGCGCAGGTAGGCCAATGCGTCCCTTATTTCGGCACGTTCGAAAAATCGTAGCCCGCCATAAACGCGATAGGGGATACCATGCATCATCAGGTTTTCTTCAAAAACACGGGACTGTGCATTTGAGCGATACAAAATTGCCGTCTCTCGCCTGGCATTGCCCTGATCTATCCAGTCACGAATCCTGTCGATAACATAGCGGGCCTCGTCGGTTTCATTGAAGGCCGCATACAGTCTTATCGGTTCTCCTTCATCATCGGCTGTCCACAGCTCCTTACCCAGCCTGTCGGTATTGTGAGATATCAATGCATTGGCTGCCGAGAGGATATTACCTGTGGAACGGTAATTCTGTTCCAGCCTGATGACTTGTGTACCTGGAAAATCCACCGAGAACTGATGAATGTTTTCTATCTTTGCCCCACGCCAGCCATAGATCGACTGGTCATCATCACCGACAATAAAGACATTGCCTTTTTGCCCTGCCAATAGCCGTATCCAGGCATATTGAATGGTATTGGTATCCTGAAACTCGTCTACAAGAATATTACCAAAACGCTGCTGATAGTGTTCCAGTACATCGTGACGGTTCAGTAACAACTCATGTACCCTTAGCAACAACTCCGCAAAGTCCACCAGCCCGGCACGCTGGCAGGTATCCTCGTATACCCGGTAGAACTCGATCATCCTTTCCTGGAAAGGGTCATGCCCGGCATCAAGATGCTGCGGCCTCAGGCCATCATCCTTCCTGGCATTGATAAACCATTGCACCTGTCGTGGCGGCCAGCGTTGCTCGTCGACATCCAGTGATTTCAGTACGCGACGTATCATCCGGTACTGGTCGTCTGAATCCAGTATCTGAAAGCTCTGCGGGAGGTTGACATCCTGCCAGTGGATACGCAACAGCCGGTGGGCAAGCCCGTGGAAGGTGCCGACCCACATCCCGCCGACTGAAATATCCAGCATTTTTTCGAGGCGACCGCGCATCTCGGCTGCCGCCTTGTTGGTAAAGGTCACGGCCAGTACACCGTAAGGCGAAACGCCTTCAACGGCAACCATCCAGGCAATACGGTGTACCAGAACACGCGTCTTGCCACTGCCGGCACCGGCCAGTACCAGCAGTGAACGATTTTTGGCCGTTACCGCCTCGCGCTGGGCCTCATTCAGGTCATCAAGAATATGTGAAACATCCATCGGATTATTTTATCAGATGCCACCGCGCAAATCAGCGCATCATCAATAAACAAATATTCTGATACTGTTTACTGTGAATAACCCGGTGAATCTTCCTTTATCTGTATTTTGCTCAAAATATCCAGCGGACTGGTCACACTCACGCCGGGTTTGTTCAATACATGGGTATAGATCATGGTCGTTGACACATCTGCATGGCCCAGTAATTCCTGAACCGTCCGGATATCATACCCGGCCTCGAGCAAATGAGTTGCAAATGAATGGCGCATGGTATGGCAGGTAATTCGCTTCATTAAACCCGCCCGCTGTGCTGCATTCCGTACCTGTTTCTGCAACCCGTTTTCATGGATATGGTGACGTCTGACCTTTCCACTCCGCGGGTCTGATGAAATACGGCTGGCCGGGAACACATATTGCCAAAGTAATTCTCGTGGTGCATTGGGATACTTCCGCGCCGATGCATGCGGCAAATAGACCTCACCAAAACCGGCCTCCAGATCAGCCGCATGCACCACGCCCGCATGCCTGATTTGCTGCTTTAACCGGTCGACCAGCATTTCCGGCAAAGGCACAACCCGGTCTTTGTTGCCTTTCGCATTTCGAATCAGAATTTGATGATAGCCAAAATCCACATCCTGTATACGTAGACGCACGCATTCCATCAAACGCATACCACAACCATATAATAAATTTGCCATCAACCGATAAACCGGATTGTCTATTTTAATCAAAAGTGATCCCACTTCATCCCTGGTCAAAACGACAGGCAGGCGGCGCGGTCGCTTCGAATGCGAAAAATCACCAACATCTATATTTTCCATATTCATGACGTGTCGATAAAAGAAAATCAGCGCGTTCAATGCCTGCCCCTGTGTGCTGGAAGCAACATTGCGACTGACCACCAGATACTCAAGAAAGCGCGCGATCGCGCTTGAAGGTAGAACAGAAGGATCCTTAAAATCATGAAATGCCACGAAACGGCAGAACCAGTTGACATAAACCTGCTCGGTTCGAATCGAATAATGCTTCACACGAATAACCAATACCAGCCTGGAAACACAATCAGGCCACTTGTCATACACCTTCTTTAATAAACCGTCCGCGTAATCAAGGCCATGCACCCTGGGCAAATTACTGTCAGAGTCAATTACGAGCGGAATACGACTCTCCTCAACATCTGGTCTGCTCGCCGGTTTTACCTCATAGGCATCTATATATTTTCCCCAGGCAAAATCATCTATCCAACCTGGTTTAACAATGTCAGCAAATAATATGCGAAGTGCGTCAACAACCTGACTCAATTGCCAGTCTTT
>DRJK01000118.1 GCA_011052215.1 Gammaproteobacteria bacterium | reverse complement strand
CAGGATGATTATCGGGATGTTTGAAACAGTTATCCCTGCTCAGGAATAATTCCACGTTTGGCCAGGATGTTAATCACCTGGTCAACACAGTCCTCGAGTTTTTCTTCACCGGTATTGACCAGAATCTCCGGCTTTTCCGGTTCTTCATACGGGGATGAGATGCCGGTAAAATCCCTGATTACCCCTTTCCTGGCCTTTTTATACAGCCCCTTTACGTCGCGTTGTTCGCAAACCTCCACGTCTGCCTTGCAGTAAATCTCCAGATAGTCGCCATGAGGCATCATGCCCCTCACCAGTTCACGGTCTGACCTGAAGGGTGAAATAAAGGCCGTGAGTGAAATAATGCCGGACTCCAGCATTAACTTGGCAACATTGCCGATCCTGCGAATATTTTCCTTTCGGTCTTCATTAGAAAACCCCAGGTCACCACATAATCCATGGCGGACATTGTCACCATCGAGCACATAGGTTGAACAACCCAGTTGGTGCAGTTTTTCCTCTGTCGCATGTGCCAGGGTGGATTTACCAGCGCCCGATAGCCCGGTGAACCACAGGACGACACTTTTGTGATTGTTCAATGCTTCGCGACGCTTGCGTGTCACGGTTGCATGATGCCAAACGACATTGGTGCTTGTGTTATCGATTTCGTTCATATTATTTCGGGCTTTTCAGGAAATTTTTCTGGTTGTATTTATCTGATAAGATAGCATTATTTAGTTGTGAAATATATATTGCCTATGTTGATTGCAGTATGTGAGAGCGGCTTTGTACACGGATGTACTTATGCCGCGAACACATGGATGTGCAGGAGCGACTTTGTACACGGGTGTACTTATGTCGCGGCCACGGGCCGCTCCTGCGAAGCAGTACATATGTTAATGTGAGAAATCAATAATGTCGATGATAGATGTGTTCAATGGTGATGCAGACGGTATCTGTGCATTACATCAACTGAGATTGCAGAGCCCATCCGAGAATATTCTTGTGACCGGGGTGAAACGTGATATTAATTTGTTGCGACGAGTCGATGCTGCCAAAGATGACCATGTCACCGTGCTGGACATTTCGCTGGACAAAAACCGGGTGGATTTGCAGCGATTGCTGGATGGTGGAGTGCAGGTCAGTTATTTTGACCACCATTTTGCAGGGAAAATACCGGAGCATCCCAATCTTGATGCCCATATTGATACATCGTCAGATGTCTGTACCAGTTTACTGGTCAATGGCTATCTCAAGGGCCAGTATGTGGCCTGGGCGGTGACGGCCGCTTTTGGAGATAACCTGGCTGACAGCGCATACAAGCTGTCATCTGCGCTGGCCATCAATAATAAAGAACTGAATCTGTTGCAGGAACTTGGTACTTATATCAATTATAATGGTTACGGTTCAAGGGTTGATGATCTCTTTTTCCATCCTGCAGAACTGTACATTCAAATAAAACCCTTCAAGGATCCTTTTATTTTTATTAACGAGTCCTCATCATTTGCAGTATTGAAAGAGGGTTATGCAGAGGATATGGCCAAGGCAGCCGGGGTAACCGCAGAAATAGAAAGAGAATCATTCGCCGTTTTTGTGTTGCCTGACAGTGTCTGGTCGAGAAGGGTGAGTGGTGTATATGCAAATAATCTTGCGAATAATTTTCCTGATCGCGCACATGCAATCTTAACCAGGCAAGACGGGAATTCGTTTGTTGTCAGTGTCAGGGCACCACTATCGAACAAAACCGGGGCAGACGAGGTTTGTCGTCAGTTTAAATCCGGGGGTGGCCGCATGGCGGCGGCTGGCATTAATAATTTACCACAGGGAGAGTTTGATAATTTTGTTGCTGTGATGGGTAAACGGTTCGGAGGTTGATGTTTCAGATTTTATTTATGAAACTTCGGACAGACGGGTCTTTAATCTTTGAGGGTTTAATTCCCCGCTGCTTGCAGCGGGGTTGTTTATTTACGGTACTATCTGAAAACAATAGTGTATTATCGTTTGTAAAATGGGGCGCGAGTGTTAGAATGCGTGTTCGCAAATTGCGCCCGTAGCTCAACTGGATAGAGTATCAGGCTTCGAACCTGAGTGTTGGGGGTTCGAGTCCCTCCGGGCGCGCCATGTTTTCAATCACATTTGGGGTCCAATCACATTTTGGGCCAGAGTAAAAACCCGCCGTATTGATAACCTGCGTTTGTGGTAATGGTTATTCTGACAGGTGTGAACAATGTCGAGCCTGATCCAATTCCCCTTCACTGATTCTCCGTAGTTCCATTTCTTATAATGGTAATAAATATTATCATTATTATCGATAAATTTGTTTATACGGTCTATTATGTATATAAATATTATCATTATTATGATTTTAGCCTTGTAAGACAATAAAAATTATCATTATGAATATTAATGCAATGACGAACCGGGCGATTGCCGCTGAAGTCGGTCGTCGAATCGAGCAAATGCGCCTGGAGCAAAACCTTACCCAGCAACAAATGGCCGATGAGATTGGCGTGTCGCGGGTTAGTTATCGCAAGTTGGCGGGGGGTGCTGGCAAGTTTGAGAATATTATTGCGGTGTTACGTGTCCTGGGGCGGCTGGACCTAGTCGAGCAGTTTGTACCCGAGACAACATTCAGCCCAATGGAGCAGTTAAGACTTAAGGGTAAGCACCGGCAACGTGCAACAGGCGTGCATGTGGAAAAAGTGGAAATTAACACCAAAAAACAAAAATCGGGATTGGATTGGTAGTGCAAAATCTGGCTGAAGTTCGTTTATGGGGTAAACGGGTTGGCGCACTGGCGTATAACCCGGCGTCCAGAATAAGCAGTTTTGAATATGCCCCGGAATGGCTTGCCAGCGGGGTTGAAATCGCACCATTACGAATGCCGTTGTCATCACAAATATTTCAATTCCCGGGTTTAAATCCAGAGACCTACAAAGGGTTGCCTGCTATTTTTTCTGATGCCTTACCCGATGATTTTGGCAACGCCGTCATCAATGCATGGCTGGCCAGAAATGGAAGGAGTACTGATCTATTTACACCACTTGAGCGTTTGCTTTATATCGGTAATCGCGGCATGGGGGCGCTCGAGTTTGAACCTGCTATTGCAATGACAACGACAGGTAGTGAGAAAATTGAGCTTGTATCATTGATCGAAATGGTACAGAAAATCCTGGATCAGCGCTCCAATTTGTCGCCAGGTGTATTGCCTGAGCAAACCAGTAATGATGCGATGTCAGTATTATTCCAGGTGGGAACATCTGCCGGTGGGGCGCGGGCAAAGGCATTGGTCGCAGTGAATGATGACAGAACCCGGTTACGCACAGGGCAGGTAGATGCACCACAAGGTTTTGAACACTATTTACTCAAATTTGATGGTATAGAAGAGCACAGGGTTAACAGCGAAGTCTTTGGTGACCCGAACGGTTTTGGCCGTATTGAATATGCCTATTATCTTATGGCGGTGGATGCCGGAATAACCATGTCCCCGTCAGAGCTGTTAATAGACGGGGAAAGGGCGCATTTTATGACAAAACGTTTCGACCGTAACAATAACAACAAGTATCATTATGCGTCTTTATGTGCAATGGATCATGCCGATTATAAAAGAACCGGGACGTATAGTTATGAGCAATTGTTATCTGTTGCAAGACAATTAAAATTACCAAGAGAAGATGCCATTGAAATCTATCGGCGAATGGTATTTAACGTAATCGCCAGAAATCATGATGATCACAGCAAAAACACAGGTTTCTTGTTGAATTCTGCTGAGAGTCAATGGCGTTTGTCGCCTGCTTTTGATCTGGCTTATAGTTATAAAAAGAGTTCACCCTGGGTTAATTCGCATCAGATGAGTTTAAATAACAAGCGGGATAATTTTACGCGTGATGATTTACTGGCTGTGGGTACGCTAATCGGTAACTTCAGGAAAGAGTCCAGGCAGATCATTGATGCGGTAATCTCGGTTGTGGAAAAGTGGTACGACTATGCAAATAAAACAGGCGTCTTTGACGATTGGGCCGATGAAATAAAGAAAAATCACAGGCTTTTATTTTAATAGCATGCCGGTGCCGGTTTCCCGACCAACGGATCAGCCGCCAGGGTGTTGTTCGATGTGTGTGACAGTTCAGGTCCGATCATGTCCGCAATCGCACGTTTCTGATTCTTGCGCATCATGGCAGCCTCCGGGAACATAACTGTATCACTCATTTTCCAATGTAATTTGATACTCACCGAGCATAGCCAGGTGATTGAGACGTGCACGTTTGAACAGGGCCTTTTGCGCGGCCGATACCATCTCAGGTTTACCCATCCATTCCTGCAACGCTGTTTGCTGCAGGGCACGACCATAGGAAATACTCAATCGCCAGGGTGCATCGAGCCCCTGCTGATTGATGGCATTGAGGTTGGCAGTGGCCTCTTCAGGTTCCTGGCCGCCAGAAAGAAAATTGATGCTCGGAACCGCTGCCGGGACGGTGCGGCGCAGAACCTTGAGGGTGGCGGTGGCCACTTCACCGGGTTCGGCATGCCGGCAGCCCTTGCCGGGCAGCACCATATTCGGCTTCAGTATCATCAACTCCAGTACGACATGGTGACGGCACAGGGCATGAAATACTGCGTGTTGTACCGCTTCGGTGACTTCGGTGTGGCGATCGATGTCATGACCGCCATCCATTAATACCTCCGGCTCCACAATCGGTACCAGTCCTTCTTCCTGACACACGGCGGCATAACGGGCCAGCATTTCGGCATTGGCCCTGATGCCGTGTTGGCTGGGGACATGTTTGTCAATGGCATAGACTTCACGCCACTTGGCGAAGCGCGCACCCTGTTGTTTGTAGCTACGCAGACGTTCAGCCAGGCCGTCCAGACCCTGGGTGATCAGGTCACCGGGTGATAAGGCCAGCGGGATCTTGCCCTTGTCGACCTTGATACCGGGCACGATGTTACGCGTCCAGGCCACCCTTGGAATGGTGTTACCATCACCGGACTTCTGGCCGAGGGTTTCCTCAAATAAAATAATGCCGCTGATGTAGTCCCCCAGCCCATCCGTTGTTACCAGCAGATTGCGCCAGGCACACCGGTTTTCTTCGGTGGGTTCAACATTGATTGCCTTGAAACGCTTGGCTATAGTGGGCGAGCTTTCGTCTGCGGCAAGTATGCCGCGACCTTTCTGTACCATGTCCTTGATGGTGGTTTCAAGTTCTGTCGAGTATTGCATTATCTTTCTCCTGTTGTGTTTATTACCATTGCCAGTCACGAATTTCCGGCATGTCTTCACCGTGCTCGGTGATGTACTGTTTATGTTCAATCAGTTTGTCGTGCATTAACTGTTTCAGATAAGTGCCCCTGGAACCCAGACCATCAACCCGGTCGATGACATCGCCGACCAGATGAAAGCGATCCAGATCATTCAATACCGTCATATCGAAGGGGGTTGTGGTGGTCCCCTCTTCCTTGTAACCGCGTACGTGCAGACCCTCGTGGTTGTTGCGCCGGTAGGTCAGCCGGTGAATCAGCCAGGGGTAACCATGGAAAGCAAATACAATGGGTTTGTTGATACTGAACAGGGCATCGAAGTCGTCATCATTCAGGCCGCTCGGGTGTTCTTCCCTGGGTTGCAGGGTCATCAGGTCGACGACGTTGATGACACGGATTTTCAACCCGGGCAGGTGTTCACGCAGGATCTTGACGGCGGCCAGGGTTTCGATCGTCGGCACGTCGCCAGCGCAAGCCATGATGACATCCGGCTCATCCTCCTGATCGTTGCTGGCCCAGTCCCAGACACCAATACCTTCATGACAGTGTTTGATGGCAGCTTCTATATCAAGCCACTGCGGTTCGGGTTGCTTGCCGGCGATGATGACATTCACCCTGTCGCGACTTTTCAGGCAGTGTTCGGTGATGCACAGTGTGGTATTCGCATCCGGTGGCAGATAGACCCGCACGATATCGGCTTTTTTGTTGACGACATGATCAATGAAACCGGGGTCCTGGTGTGAAAAGCCATTGTGATCCTGTCGCCACACGTGCGAGGTGAGCAGGATATTCAACGAGGCAATCGGTCGCCGCCAGGGGATTTCCTTGCTGACCTTGAGCCACTTGGCATGCTGGTTGAACATGGAGTCGACGATATGGATGAAGGCCTCATAACAGGAAAACCAGCCGTGTCTGCCGCTCAGCAAGTAACCTTCCAGCCAGCCCTGACAGGTGTGCTCCGACAGAATCTCCATAACCCGGCCATCCGGTGCCAGGTGGTCATCATACTCATAGGTTTCGGCCTCCCAGGTTCGGTTGGTGACGTCGAGCAGGGCGCCCAGCCGGTTGGAGACGGTTTCATCCGGCCCCATGACACGGAAGTTCTGTTGCCCGGCGTTCAGCGCCATGATATCGCGCAGAAAATAGCCCATGCGCCGTGTGGCCTCGCCGGTCACACCACCCGGGGTCTGTACCTCCACGGCATAGTCACGATAATCGGGTAATTTCAGGTCGCGTAGCAACAGGCCGCCGTTGGCGTGCGGGTTGCTGCCCATGCGTCGTGTGCCCTCAGGTGCAAGCCTGGACAATTCCGGCATGAGTCGACCGTTACTGTCGAACAGGGTGTCGGGCCGGTAGCTTTTCATCCACTGTTCAAGTACACGTATGTGTTCCGGTTTCTCAGCGAGCTGGGCAAACGGCACCTGATGGGCGCGCCAGTAGTCCTCGATCTTGAGGCCATCAATTTCCTTCGGGCAGGTCCAGCCCTTGGGGGTCCGCAGAATAATCATCGGCCAACGCGGACGATCGGTCTTCCCGGAATGACGTGCGGCCTTCTGAATCCCCTGAATGTCATCCATGGCCTGATCCAGCGTGGCAGCCATGGCCTGATGGACGGCAACCGGGTCAGAGCCTTCAACCAGATACGGGGTGTAGCCATAACCGATAAACAGCGCAACCAGTTCATCACGACTGATGCGCGCCAGCACGGTCGGGTTGGCTATCTTGTAGCCATTGAGGTGCAGTATGGGCAGCACGGCGCCGTCATGTTGCGGATCAAGGAACTTGTTGGAGTGCCAGGCCGTGGCGGCGGGGCCGGTCTCTGCCTCGCCATCACCGACCACACAGGTGACGATGAGATCAGGATTATCGAAGGCTGCGCCGAAGGCATGGCTGAGTGAATAACCCAGTTCGCCCCCTTCATGGATGGAGCCCGGGGTTTCCGGTGCGGTGTGGCTGGGAATGCCGCCGGGGAAGGAAAACTGGCGAAACAGTTTCAGCATGCCTTCTGCATCCCGGCTGATATTGGGATGCAGGTCGGTGTAGCTGCCCTCAAGCCAGGTGTTGGCGACGATGCCCGGGGCACCATGTCCGGGGCCAGTGACATATATCATGTTCAGGTCACATGACTGGATTACCCGGTTAAGATGGGCGTAGATCAGGTTCAATCCCGGCGTTGTCCCCCAGTGTCCGAGCAGCCGAGGCTTGATATGTTCGAGTATCAGCGGCCGTTGCAGCAAGGGATTGTCGAGCAGATAGATTTGACCGATGGACAGGTAATTTGCTGCCCGCCACCAGGCATCAATGCACTGCAGTTCGTCATCGGATAGTGGCATTCCGGTAATGGTGGTGTGTGATGCAATCATAATGTATTCCTTTGCTTGTGATGTTCGAGTACACGCAGGCTGTGTCGGGCAATCATCGATTCCTCGTCGGTGCCGATCACCCAGGCCCCTACAGGGCTGTCCGACCGGCTGATGAGGGTGTGGCCAAGCTGGTTGGCCGACCTGTCCAGATACAGACCGAGCCATTGACAGCGTTCGCCAATGGCAGCACGGATCGGTGCTGCGTGTTCACCAATACCGGCGGTAAAAACCAGGGCATCGACACCGCCCAGTGCGGCGGCCAGCGAGCCAATGGAGCGCACGGTATGGTGGACAAACTGTTCAATGGCCAGCTGCGCCTGTGCAGAGGAACTGGCAAGCAATTCTGCCATGTCATCTGTTTCTTTGGAGACACCCAGCAGGCCGGACTGGAAATACAGCAGATCGGAAACCGCCCCGGCCGTCATCCCTTGATCCTGCAGGTACAACACCACCGCCGGGTCGATGCTGCCACAGCGCGTTCCCATGGGTATGCCGTCCAGCGGGGTAAAGGTCATGGTGGTGGCGACACTTCGGCGCTGGTTCATGGCGCACAGGCTGGCGCCGTGACCGAGGTGGGCGACGATGACCTTGCCATCGGCCAGCTTTCCCAGGTGATCCGGCAGGATACTGGCGATGTATTCATAGGAAAGACCATGAAAACCGTAGCGGCGGACATCATCCAGTTTTGGATGGGCAGGCAGCGCAAAATATTGTTCCACCGCCGGGCGGTCATGATGAAAAGCCGTATCGAAACAGGCGACCTGGGGCAAGCCGGGTTGAAGGCCCTGCAACGTTGTGATACCCAGCAGACAGGCCGGCTGATGATTGGGTGCCAGCGGGATCAGGGTCTTTAAATAGACGAGGTTCTCTTCTGTTACCCGGACAGGCGCATGGAAACGGCGTCCACCATGCACGACACGGTGACCCACGCCGACCAGTTTCTGCAAAAGCATCTCTTTTGACAGCCACGCCAGCAAAATTTGCAAGGCGTGTCCGTGGTCGGGGATGGCCGTGTCCTGTGCATGAAACAGATCCCCGCCGGCATCGTGGACATGAAACCGGCCACCGCCACCGATCGCCGTGATCCCGCCCCGGTAAAGGCATTGCGGTGTATCCGGTTCGTGGATTGAAAACAGTGCAAACCTGAGGCTGGATGAGCCACTATTAATCGTTAGCAGGGATTGGCTCTGGTCGGTATCCACATTCATCACGTTTCAAAACAGGGGCATCCGGGATCTGTTTGCATCCTGACCGGCGTCAAGTGTATTCGCACACCTGGTGCCAGTGCAGAGGCAAGCCATAATCCGGTTGCAGTGATTAACCATAGAACCATCAATCCGATCAGCATGACGAAACCTTCTGATTTACAGACCTGGAGTATGCGCATATCGGATGGCGCTGGATGCAACCTGGGTGACAGCAATATAACCATGATCTTGATGTACTTCATTACGTGAATGTAATGAACCACTCATCGAATGATATGACAGGAGCTGAACATGACAACACAATTTAGCTGTATTGAGATCGAGGGGAACAGTTGGCAGAATATTCTGACGATGCGTATATCCGGTAAGCTGACCAAAGAGGATTATGAACGGTTCGTGCCCGAAATTGAACGAATGATTAAGGCCCATGATAAGGTACGAATACTGGTGGAGCTGACCGATTTTCATGGCTGGACAGTCGCCGCTGCATGGGAGGATAGTAAATTCGGCATGCACCATTACAGTGACATCGAACGCATGGCAATCGTTGGAGAAACGGCCTGGGAAAAAGGCATGGCGATGCTGCTCAAACCCTTCACAAAGGCAAAAGTGAAGTATTTTGACAGCAGCCAAATGGCCGTCGCCAAAACATGGATTATGGAAGATCAGGTCTAGTGGTCTGACAACTCAGTGTTGACGGGTTCTGTTGGCCTGTCAGCGTTCAGGGCAAGGTGCGCCTCGAAGCGAATGGCCATCGTCCTTTGCGAGCCACCAGGTCAAGCTGGAACAACAAGCAATAAAGGCGTCGAGTGAGAATAAGGGGTACAGTCTGTGTCAGAAATATGACTGACAGGCTGTTTTTGCGCGCACGTTATTTATGCACTGCCACATCTGTTTCATCGATGGGTTGAAATAGCCGCTGTCGGACCCTATACAGATTGTATGGTATGAAATCATTTTTCAATATCTCCCCATGAGGCAGGATTTCAGAATGGAGAGCATGCATAATGATGGTTGTTTTTTTTACATTGCAAACCGAAGGGAGATACCCGCAATGAAAAGGGACCCGGTTTATTTCAATCAATGTAAAGAAGTATTATCCAGGTCACCGCTGTTTGCCGGGCTGGCCGAGAGCTTGCTTGATGATATGTTATCGCTGTTCCGGCGTGACACCTGGCGGCGGGGTGTGCATCTGGATCCGGATATTTTCCAGGAACGCTTTTTTCTGTTGATCGAAGGTCGTCTCGAGGTCATGCGGATCAACCCGCAAACGGGCAGAAGCATTACACTGTATATTCTCGGCCCGGGTGATGGCATTGATATGGTGACACTATTAAACACAAAACCGCATGAAATGATTTCCATGGCGCTGGATGACGTTGCCCTGATCTCTGTGCCGATAGGGGCCGCCCGGGACTGGATCGACCGGCACCCCGAATTCAACCGTAATTTTCTGCCTTACCTGGGTGAGCAGATGCGCCAGATGGAAGATCTGGTCTCCGATCTGGTCCTGCACGATACCATGACGCGACTTGCCCGTTTGATACTGCGCCACATTGTACCGCACCACCCGCATTCTGATGATGGCATATACCGTCTCAAACTGATACACGACCTGCACGATGAAGGTCTGGCGCGCATGGTAGGTTCAGTGCGCCAGGTCGTGAACCGGCATCTTCAACATTGGCGCAGGCAAGGTATACTGCACAAACAGAAATTCCAGATAGAGGTCGCTGATCTTGAGTCACTGCAAGCCTGTGCCGATGAGGCGAAACATTATGTAGAACAGAGGAGAAAGACGACCTGAGCCCGTGGCCGGGTTAGTATATATGCGTTACCGGTGGCCTCTTGAGTAAGGTAATGCTGAAATTTTTCGTGGACGTTGACAAGCTGACTGAACCTGCAATGACCACATGATATAGAGCACTGGTGATGAAATATAAAGATTACTACGAAATCATGGGCATCAAGCGCGATGCCACCCAGGACGAGATCAAGCGTGCCTACCGTAAGCTGGCGCGCAAATATCACCCTGATGTCAGCAAGGAGACGGATGCCGAGCTGCGCTTCAAGGAAGTCGGTGAGGCCTATGAGGTTCTCAAGGACCCGGAAAAGCGAGTGGCCTATGACCAGCTTGGCGCCAACTGGAAGGCCGGACAGGATTTCCAGCCACCACCGGACTGGGACCAGGGGTTTGAATTTCATGGTGGTGGTTTTACCGGTGCCGATGCTGCACAGTTTAGTGATTTTTTTGAAAGTCTGTACGGGCGTGGTGCCTTCACGCAGGGTTTTGATGGCCGCTCGAGGAGAGAATTTCATGCGCATGGCGAAGATACACATGCCAAAGTCATGATTGACCTGGAAGACGCCTATCAAGGTGCTACCCGTACCCTGACATTGAAACATACCGAATTGGGTGCCGACGGCCGGCCACAGATGAAGGAACGGACCCTGAATGTGCGCATTCCCAAAGGCATTTGTCAGGGCCAGCATATTCGCCTGGCAAAACAGGGCGGGGCAGGCATCGGTAAGGGTGAACCTGGCGATCTGTATCTCGAAGTCGAGTTCCGCCCCCATTCTCTCTATCACGTCGAGGGCAGGGACGTTTACCTGAATCTGCCTGTGGCACCGTGGGAAGCAGCCCTGGGCGCCACTGTCAAGGCACCAACACCCACCGGTTCAGTGGATCTGAAGATACCCGCAAATTCATCTGCTGGCCGCAGACTGCGTTTCAAGGAACGGGGTATTCCGGGAAAACAGCCCGGTGATTTTTATGTGGTGATACAAATAGCCTTACCGCCGGCCGAGTCGGAGGCAGCAAAGACTGCATATCGTAATTTCGAAAAAGCGTTACCGTATAATCCACGTAAACAACTGGGGGTCTGAATTATGATGGCAAATGATGAAGCGCAGTCACCATTAACCGGTGAGGTTCTGGAAGAGGAAATGGAACTGACGCTGGTCGAGTTGTGCCGGGCCTGCCAGGTACCGGCCGAGCGGGTCATTGAGATTGTCGCAGAAGGTGTCATTGAACCATTGGGTCGAGACCCGGCACATTGGCGTTTTCAGGGTGTCAATGTGCAACGGATACGCTTTGTTCTTCGCATGGAGCATGACCTGGGCGTTAATATCGCCGGCGCAGCCCTGGCATTGAATCTGCTTGAAGAACTTGAAGAGCTGCATGCACGTTTACGGTATGAAGACGATAATAATTTGTAGGCGGGAAACCAGGAACGGATCATGAGTGAAGCATTTCATATTGTCTGTCCACATTGTGGTGTGGTTAACCGGATCCCGGCTGCACGAATAAGTGAGCAGGCTAAATGTGGCAAGTGTCACCGATCCCTGTTTAGCGGTCACCCAAATGTTAGGTTCATATCATAGCGGTCAACTGATGAATTTAGGTTTATGGCTGTCATCCAGGTGACAGTCATTCCCGTACTCTCTGTATCATACTGAACAAAATGATTGAAACGGGCGAACTTCCTTGCCGGGTCTGGTTGTCAAGAGGAAAGTGATAGTGACAAAGAACTGCTGTGTTGTTATTTATCCAGATTCTCATGCAGTGGAGCAGGCACTCGGGGAACTGCAATCAGTGGGGTGCGATCTCCGCCAGGTATCGGTTATCGGTAGTGGTTGTCATGGCGAAGCGTACCCGGTGGGCATTTATTGTACCGATGAACGTATGCGCTTTCTGGGTCACCAGGATATCTTTTGGAATACCATATGGGGGCAGCTGGCAGGCGCAGCGTTTTTCTGGGAGCCTGACTTTGGGCCACTGGCAGTGGCGGGTCGAGTAATTGATTTAATGGTAAACGGACTGGAGGGCGCAGAGTTTAGCGATGGTTTCAGTTTTCCGGGTACTGCGCTTTTTGTTACAGGTGTTCCCAGGGGCAGTATAAACGAATACGAACAGGCGATTAAGGCGGAAAAATTTCTGTTGCTTGTCGATGGTGAACGACGGGATGTCGAACGTGCCTGTGGCGCCCTGCATGGTGAAACACAGCAGGTGACGGTACACCACGCCTGAAACCATTACCTTGTAACACGGCTGTGGCAGTCGAGCCGCCATGGGTGGCCTGTTTTGCGTGGGCTATACCGGTTTCATGTCCGTATTGCCCAATTCAGCTCAAAACATACTTGCCACTTACGTTTCAACTGCATTTCTTACAGGTTAACGGGCCAGCAGTCAGGTTCACCGGAAATCAGAGTACCCTTGCGAATCCCGTTGACAGAGCAATTGAAGCCAGTAAAACGAAATAGTGCCGAAGGTGTGCCCGGTTGGCAATTCGTTGCCATCCAAATATCAGCAGAAAACCAGTGAACAGTGTGCCCAACCCAAACAGGCAAAGCAATAAATGATCGACAGTGCCTGATTTTAAAGTAATGGCATGTCCTATAAAAACAGCGATTGAAGATAACCCCACGTAAACGAATAAGTGACCATAAATAATACGCTGCCCGGCACCCAGTTCTTTTCCCAGAGTATGATTTTCCACCAGATCAAAATATAACCACCACAAGGTG
>DRJK01000117.1 GCA_011052215.1 Gammaproteobacteria bacterium | reverse complement strand
GCCGCACGGACGCGGCAGCCGAGCCGCCATGGATGGCATGTTTTGCGTGTCTTGATCAGGCTTGCCGGTTTCATGTCCGGATTGCGGGTTAGCCCCAAACGCACTTGCCGCTTACATTTCAACTACATTCGTCATGGATTAACGGGACATTAGCAGTGAAATTACATATAAAAACCGGCATACTGCCGGATTTTTACGGGTGTAGTAATTTTATTAATAATTGTTAAATTTTAATGAATTCTGGCCGATATAATGTACAGGTTAACCACAAAACGGGGTTAGTGTGATGTTTATGAAAATGCGCCAGCTTGTTATTACCCTGCTTGCATTAAGCCTGCTCAGTTTCTCAGTCATAGCGGCGGAAAAGGCCGTTGCTGCCAAACAGGTCAAGGACAAAAAGACCAGTAAGGTTGTCACTGAAAAACCAAAGCTGCCTGCCTGCAAGTTCAGGATATCCCTGTCCTGATCTGATATTGCAAGAAACAAAAAAACCAGCCAGATGGCCGGTTTTTTTGCGCGGAGTCACGTCTTTAATGTGGAAGGAAAAATTTGTATGTGACACCATCTATGACGATGATTATATAATGTGATCCCCTGATTCTCAGGATAGTAAGCGTCTGTATCTCCTCTACTGAAGTTGCGGGTAAAGAGGTACCTTTTTTTATCTTTACGCGTTTGATTAGTTTGCCTGTGCCTTTTTCCCTGACAACAGGTTTGAAGCTTCCATCCGGCACAAGCTCCAGCGAAAACTCATAATCATGAATGGTTTTTTCTTTTTTCTGCCCGGTATTAGCGGCATTTACAAGCAGTGGTGCCACCAGAATTGATATAAACAGTAAAGTTTTTCCATATTTCAGTATTGAAAATATTTTCATCCTACTCTCTCCTTCGTCTTTGTTGTAAATATTAAAGGTTTATCTTTAAACTTCCATACACAAAACGTTCACGGCTGATACGTGGGGTTGCTGTATCAATTTCATAAAAATTAAATTTTCTGTCAAAAATATTTTTCACTCCTATTCCAAAAAAACCTTTACTCTTCGAAAACCTGAACCTGACTTCCGTATCAGCCACAAAGAAGCTGTCACTGCCAGTGGTGGCGAGAGGTATCACTGAATCATAAAATTCACCCCTTTGGCGAATAAAGTTACCACCCAGATTAACCCTGATATTTTTATTGTAAAAATAATTGACAGCCAGCGGCAGGTAATAGCTGTTTACTTTCAACACACCTGAATTAAGGCTGGCAGGGCGTTTTAATTGCTCATATCGCAAACCTGCGTTAACTGAATACGTGTTGCCCGGCACCCAGTTTATATAGCTATCAAATATCCATTCTTTCCATTTTGCAAAGAAGGTCTGATTCGAGGCGGAATAGGGTACATCCATATTACGACTAAATACCTGCGCCCCTGTAAAAAGCTTTCCGGAATATTTTTTGTCCACAGCTAAACCCGCTACGGTGGAAAGCGTTGAAAGCCCGTCATCAAAGAATTGATTGAATCCTGCTATCTGCGTTGGCTCGATAGTCTGGTTTGAGATCAAATCTCTTTTCAGATAGCGGAACAGTGAGCCTCTTATACTGAGTCCTGAACCGGCATCCCATTCAAAGCCCATCTTTGGATTTATTTTACTGAAATCAACCAGCTCGTTCTTCACTGAATCTGCACTGAACCCGAGTGTAATCAATATATTGTCAAGTTTATAACGGGAATAGACATACAGGTTATCGTGTTTATTTTTAACCGGGTTAACGACAAGGCAGGACGGTATCAGGCATGGAAAGGGACTGAAATCCAGTGCAATCGAGGTGGTTGAGTCGGCCCTGAAACGGCCGCCGCCACTAATCAGCGACAACTTGCCCGAGCGGTAAATATGTTGAATCTCAAATAGATTCCCCTTGCTCTGCCTGCTGGAATCTGATGATGGAAACGTGCCGGGAATCCTTTGTGTTGTCAATTGATTTCTGTCCAGAAAAGAAACGATGACCCTGGAGTGTTCCGAAAACAGGTATGACAGGCCAGCACGGGAAACTTCACTATCACGGGTTTCACGTTTTGTTGCAGAAAAACTTGTTGAGTCAAAATTCAGTGACAGGTCGCCATTTCGCCGTTCGGTATCCCTGTATTCAAACTGGATATTGAACCGGGGAGTTAATGCCACCTGGATAAAGGCATTGTCGATATTATATTTCTGGTCATTGTTTGCGCGGTAACCCTCAGAGAAATAATGATACCGGCCGACACTGTAAGTGACTTTGTCAATAATACCCGAATGAATTACGTCATTTGCGCGGGTTTCATTACTGCCGGTCAGACCGTCGATGAAAAATGAAAACTGGTTTCTGACAAACAGGTTGTTGTATTCATTCAGGGAAGAGGGTACGCCACCGGCACCGTTAACGATGCCAAGACTGCTTTCTGCGAGCTGCGGTTGAATCGGTTTAACATTCCGTGGCTGCATCAACTGTGCCTGTAGTAACTCACTGACCCTGGCGATCTCGTGTCGTGGCCGGCTCCGATAGGCATCGGCCAGATAACGATGTGAAGAATAATTGAAAGGGTCGCGGTCAACCGATCTTCTTGCCTCAACCAGTCCCAGTTGGTCAAAACCCAGTTCCTGATACAATCGTGCCATATTGACGCTGCGTGCAGCATCATCGTTATCGAGAGCAAGCCTCGAACGATAAACCGCCCTGCTGTTGTTCAGTGCCACTGATTTTTGCATGTCGTGCAGTGCGCCTACGGGATTATTTTCACTCTGCTTGCGGATGGCGTCATACAGCCAGGGGGTCGGGTCTTTCGGATCCATCTGTTTGGCCAATGCGAACTGATCTGCGGCCAGTTTGTAGCGGCCCTCTTCGTAATATGCCTTGCCGAGATAACTGCGTATCAGTGCGTTGCTTGTGTCCAGACTGGCTGCGATTTCTATTTCACGCCTGCCCTGCTTCAGATCGCCATCACGAATTGTCGCCAGACCATTACCGAGCCTGGCCAACGGGTCAGATGAATCCAGTTTGATTGAATGCCTGAAGGCCCTTCTGGCCTTGTCTGTTTCATACTGAAGCAGATAGGCAAAACCGAGAATTGTCCGGGTGCGCGCTAAACCGGATTGCAGTTCTTCGGCTTTTTGCGCTGCAGCCAGTCCTTGCTCAAGCTGGCCAAGTGACAGGTGCAATTCTGCAACCCGTGCCCACGCCATGGCATGGCCGGGATCACTCTGCACGGCCTTCAGTGCAGCACCCAGGGCGGCGCCCAGATTAAACCGGGACTGTAGCGCATAGGAATGCGACAGGTGCGCGGCAACGGATCGGCTGTTCTTCTGCACGGCCTGTTCGGCCAGTTTGAGCGCCTGATCCTTGTTGTTTCTGGCCACGGCAATAATACTGCGTAATGCCATGGCCTCGGCTGACTTCTTGCCCTTGAGTGCTGCCTGTGCTGCATTAACCTGGCCTGATTTTAACAAGGCTTCCACTTGCTTCAGGCCGGCAACATCCAGCACTGGATAATACAGCGACCACTGCACGCTGTCAGTTGGTTTGATGTCCAGCCTTAATACCGGGGCCTTGCCCTTGTAAGTTACGGCCGACTGATTTTGTACCAGCAGCAGTCGCCCGAATTCATTTGTCACCGCAACCTTGCCCTCGATCACACCGACCAGGGTATGGTCATAATCAACCCTGACAAGAAACTCCGTGCCCTCAACCGCCGCATTGACAAACGGTGTCTTGATCTTCAGTGAACGGGGAACACGGGTGATGGCATGGATTGAACCCTTGATCAGATCAACCCAGGAGTCATCCTTTCTGGGACCCGACAGTAACAACGTGGTATTTTGATTGAGGCGCAGTATCGTATCATTATGCAGTTCCAGCCCGGCCCGACTACCGGCCCCGACACGAATGACATCACCGACACAATAGGCCTGCTGTAATTTTGCAGGATTCCATGAACCGGAACCTTTCGCACGAATATCAACCGTCCCCTGCATTGAAACCACGCGGGCTATCCAGCTACTGCAATCTGCAAACGCGCTGACGGGGAAAAGCAGGCAGAACAGCAATGCCGAAAAAAAAACTCTTTCAGCCGAACCACTCCTCAGAAAAAAATTAAGGCCCTTCCTCACTGCTTTCATACTGTATTTTTATTACCCCAGGGACGGAAAAATCCATAACTACAACAGATTGATTTGCTCCAGAGGTCTGCAAAGGTATAACTATTCAGCATATATGTGCCGCAGTTTATCCAGTTCTTATTATTTGTATTCAATTGTACTTTCAAGCACTTGACTATTCAATCAGATTTTTGAGCTGTATCGCGGCATTTAACTATTTCTCGCCCATATTGATGACGCCATGCCAATTTTCTGGCGTTGCTGTTTTATTACTATCACAATACATCACATAAAAGTGCGAGGGGCCATCATCCGGTTTGTATTCCAGCACCCTGGCGAATTCCTGCCGTGCCTTTTCCCATTCCCCCGACTGGAATAATTCAATTGCATGGTCAAATACAGACCAGACGTCTCGTGTGCCCTGTGACTCATTCTCACGGCATATCTCGAATAATTGTAACGGAACTGTTTTACCCTTCAGGATAAATCTGCCAACATTTCTTGCACTGAAACCTTCCAGCCCGTCAATGACTTCACCACTCACCAGGAGTCTTGTCCCGAGATACTTGTTCATGCCTTCTATGCGTGAAGTCGTGTTGACGATATCGCCAACCGCACGGTATTCGTAATGATCAACGGCACCGACATTACCAATGACCATTGTACCGTAATGCAGACCAACCCGGGTGGGTAACTCGTAATCCGGATGTTGCCGGTTGAATTGTTTCACGCTCTCCAGCATTTCGATCGCAGCCCTGACCGCATGTTCGCGGTGTTGACGCTCTTCAGTCGGGCCGGCCCACAGGGCCATAACCGAATCACCCACCACATCTGAAATAATGCCGCCATGCAGACGAACCGGCTTGAAAATGGCCTCGTAGTACTCATTCATCAACGTGGTCAGATCCTGTGGCGTAAGTTGCTCTGACAAGGTCGTATATTGCTGCGCATCTGTCGACAGGCAAATCCCGTGCATCAACTGACCGCCCAGCCCATGCCCGGCAATATCACGAGCCAACCGGTCCACTACTGTTTCCGGCAGGTAATAACCGAATGCGCGCTGTATATTATTGCGCTCCTTATTGAGTTCCTGATAATTCCAGGTCATACCGAGTAGCAAAACGGCGGGAAGCTGCACCAGTAGCGGTACTGTCAACGGTAACCACAGGCCGAGATGTGAAAACAACTGTGATGCAATCATAAAATACAGGCCACTTAGCAGCAACATGACAACAGGCAAACCGATACCGCGCGTGTAAAGATAAACCGTCGCAGACAACAATGAAAAGACTGCCAGCACAATAAAATGTGAGCCCAGAGACAGTCGTTGTACGGAAATACCCTCCATCAGATTTGCAGCGGCGCTGGCGGTAATTTCCACACCACTGATATCCAGCCCTTGCCGGTTGGAATAGACGCTGTAAAATCCATCCTGCTGTTCCCACTGACGACGTTCTGAAAAACCGACAAAAACCAGCTTGTCTTTCAGACTCTTTAATACACGATCGGATGCCAGCACCTGATAAAACGGTATCGTTCTGATACTTCTTGCAGGGCCGTAGTAACTGATAAACTGTGTCGCATCATTTCCATATAACCTCGCCAGATTCAATAAAGTCTGTCGTTTACCGGCCTCAAACCCTGATGCATCCGTTTTATTAATAACTGCATCGAGCAGCCACGGGTTACGCACAAAAAATTCCCTCAACTCGATCATCAGTGAAACCGTTTTATCATGGCCACGGGATTCTGTCCTGCCGCCAGATGAAAGTTTTTTCCCAGTCAGGTCTTCAACTATCCGGACAAACGAAGGCAGATAAGCCTGCATATATATCTGGTATGCCACCACGGGCAATGTCGGTGCATCGCCGGCCTCAGGTATAAACTTCCAGAACTGACTGACCTTGACCGGCACCTTGGGTAACGGATTGGGGGCAAGCGCGACGGCCGCATTGGCAAAAATTTCAAGCGGCGTCTGTAATTCATTTATCATCAGGCTGGATTTCCGACCCTGCTGATCAACCGTATCCGCCATCTGTTTCTGTAAAAACTCAAATAATATGATATTTCCGGATGCCTTTATTGCCTGTGCAAGTCTTGCATCCTGGTCGCCTGGCCGACTGGACTTGAAAAAAATATCAAAGGCAACCACACGTGCCCCGGCTTTTTTTAGTCTGTTAAGTAAATCGACATGCAGGATACGGGGCCATTTTCGGGTCAGGTTGGGCAAGTTAAAATGACTGGAAGATGACTTGTCAATACTGATAACGACTACAGATTGAGGTGCAGGTGTCACGCCCCTGGCATGAAACAGCCATGACAGACCGGTATCCTCTTCCCAATCCTGAACCTGCGGAGTAATCGACAGACCAATCGCCACTAAAATAGTGATGATTAACAGGAAAAGTGCCTTGTTAGTCCTTGTGTATCGCAATTGGTGTCCCGTATACTGTCATAGAAGCGTTATTCTACCCCCCCTCGGAGAGAGGATGGTCAGGAGATTATCCGAGAATAGAAGTCGTGGCGAGGGAAAACCAGTTTGAGCCAGCTTTCCCGATCACTTGAGGCGAATCGTGTACCTGTTTAACAAAAATACGCGTGGAAATTGACAAAAATGGTTTTCCCGCAGCAGGCTGTCTGTTTTCTGATAATCTCATGAAATTCTAACCTTAATAGACTATTCAATAAATTCATAATAATACATATGGAAAATGTTCTAAAAAAAATACCGATATTTGCAGACCTGAAGGACAAGGAAGTAAAGAGTATTGCCTCACACGCCGTTAACAAAACCTTCCCGAAAAACTCCATTATTATCAATGAGGGTGATGACACCAATTCCATGTATGTCATCCTGTCCGGCAAGATCAAGGTCTTTCTGAGTAATGAGGATGGCAAGGAAGTGATACTGACCATGATGGGGCCAGGTGAGTACTTTGGCGAGCTGGCGATTCTGGATCAGGCGCCCCGTTCCGCATCTATTATGACCATGGAACCCTGCAAGTTTTCCATTATCTCAAAAAATGACTTCGATAAATCTCTGGTTGATCATCCGGAGATAGCGCGAACCGTCATCACCGAACTGACACGAATGGTTCGCAGGCTGACGGACAATATCCGCAACCTGGCCCTGATGGATGTCTACGGGCGCGTTGCCAAAACATTACTGGATATGGCCGAAGATGAAGACGGTGTGAAGGTCATCAACCAGAAACTGACCCATCAGGATATCGCCAGAATGATCGGATCATCCCGTGAAATGGTCAGTCGCATCATGAAAGACCTGCAAAAGGGTGGGTACATTACACCGGGAAACAAGTGCATAGTGATTAATGAGAAATTGCCCCCAGGGTGGTAAAACAGGTCAAGGGACTAGGGATATGAATGTACTACCCAGATGCAAGTCAACTGGTTTTTTGCCTTTCCTGGTACCTCGTCGCTAGTCCCTAAGCTCACGAAGTGAGCTTCCGATATATATCCGACACCCTCAACGGCAATTTCCGGACATCATCCAGCACCATGTAATTCACCGCCCCGTACATATGCGGCAGGTAACCGGCGCCCTCGGTATCAATTGTTATACAGAATGGATGGATACCATCTCGCCTGGCCTCGATCAACGCCCGCCTTGTATCTTCTATGCCATACTCGCTGCGGTAGCCATCAAAGTCATCCGGCTTGCCATCAGACAGGGTGATCAATAATTTTGTTCTGGCCTCCACCTTGTTTAACAGCCCGGACAAATGCCGGATGGTTACACCCATGCGGGTATAGTCCTGCGGACTGACGCCGCAGACACGGCCCTTGATTTCATCGTCATAAGGCTCGTCGAAGTGCTTTATCCTGTATAACTCACAGCGTTTGCGTGTCACACCGGAAAATCCGTATATGGCGTATCGATCACCGAGTATTTCCAGTGCCTCACACAAAAGGACCAGTGATTCGCGTTCGGCCTCATTGATCCAGCCCCGTGTTGAACCACTCATATCCACCATAAACATGACGGCAATATTACGCTCGAGTTTATGCTTTTTGGTAAACAATCTGTCGGTCATCTCCAGCCCGCTACTGACATCAGCAATGGCTTCAACTACCGCATCGATATCGACATCATCACCAAAAGGTTGTCTTTTTAACAGCTTGTCTTCACCACGCAAAACTTCAAATGTCCGGCGGATTTCATGCACCAGCCCTTTATATTTTCTGAGTGTTGCATCAATAAAATCCACGGGCTGTTTGTTGATATCTATTTCCCGCAAAACACACCATTGTTTACGGTAGCTCTGACGCTTGAAATCCCACTCATCGTATAAAAAGGCACCCTTCTCGTGATAGGACCCTTTCCATACATCACGACTTTTATCCTCATCCGTTTCGTCAGGACGCCAGGCACCGTCACCTGCCGCAACGAGATATTCAGGTGGTATCTCGCCGAGATCCTGATGGATTGAGGAGATAACATTTGCAATGTCATCCGGCGGCGGTATCGGCTGTCCATCCAGTGTGATTTCTATTTCCAGCTCACCCGGGACCTCATTCACTTTGATATTGATTTCAAGCCGCTTGTCGCTACCCTGATCGCGTGGCTTCAGGCTGGAAATGTTTTCCGCGTCACCCTTGAACTGCACCAGCATGGATTGCAGACTGGCCTTGTCTTTTTCTATACGCATCTGGCGAATTTTTTCAGCCTGAGCCGGCCTCAGAATTCCCTGATAACAAACCGGTGCCGGCACATCTGATGACATGCATTCTTCCAGTATTGAAAAACTGTCTTTCGCAGTAGAATGCATCTCACTCAACCGGTCTGCCCACGGGCTCCATCCATCGGGGATCAGTTTTTCGTTGTGGATATCGCACAACTCCCGCAAGGTTCGGTGTATACCCGGCAACATTTTTTTAATCCTCGCGTCATGACGAATTAACTCCAGCCTGTGAAATAGCAGCAACGCCTTTTCACTGTCATCAAAATCACCCAGCCTCTTCAGGACATCATGACTGAAAGTACCCCACCATGTTTGCGCCCACAAATGCACAACCATAACCTTGTAAAGCTGAAAGTTATGCTCCTTGTCCTGAAACAGATTGACTTGCCCGGGTAAAAACAGTGTTTCCGTATCGGTAAAACAGCCATCGTCTTCTGCAACCCTCAGTTGCCGTCCATTCAATCCATGGGCAAAAAGCTCAAGCACGTGACTCACATCTGCCAGTCTTACACCGGTTTTACGCGCCCGGCACTTTTCTGCAAAGACCTCGACATTCTTCAAAATGGCAATGCCGGCGTGCAGACCGGTGGTATCAAATGCATCGATTGCGGCCAGCAGCCATTCCTGAACCTCCTCTTCGGACATCACGTCCACAGCCTTGCTGACACAGGCCGCAAACTGATAACCCATTTCGGCATGGGTGCGCACCAGCACCTCGACCCAATGCAAGGCAAAATCCTGCTGTTTACGGCTACAGTTTGCCAGGTTTCTGGCAGGCCCGATTGCAGTTCGCCGCGAAGACAGGGCCGGTTCCAGATATACGTCCAGCCGGATTTCAAGATTCTCTGTCGTCAGTGGAGGACGTTCTCCTTCGGCACTGATGATCTCGTCATCATCATAGGCGTAGACTGCAATCCCGCTGGAAATTTCACGCCCATCAGCCGTGGCCAGCCTGATTCCAGCATCGACAATATTTCGCCCCGGAAATGTTTCCTTGAGGAAAGGCGACAGACTTTCCGGTTGCCAGACCTGCATTTGCGGGGCCAGCCAGATACCACGAAAATCATCACTGGCCAGTCTGGACAGTTTGTTCATCAAGGGACCCAGATCAACCTTGATATCCCATGACCGTTTACCGGGGCCTTTTTGTTGTACCGGTGGTTGTACGATGATTAACTCAAACCGTTGCCGGTCGCGTAACGCCTGGTCCACATAGTCATGCGGGTCTTCACAAATATATTCTATACTCTGACTGCCAAGAAACTGCCTGGCAATTTCCAGCTCATCGACCGATGACTCAACATGAACAACACTGGCGCTGGATCTCAATGCCGCAGCGCTGACCACGCCTGCCCCGCCAAACAGGTTTAGCACCCGGATGTTGTCGAGGTGATAACAACCCTGCAACCGTTCAGACAGCCACTGTGCACAGGCAAAATGTTCCGGGCGAAGTGACAAAAACCCCCGCTCAAATAATCTCAGTGTGAACACGGAACCAAGACAATCAAGGGTCCATTCGGGTTTGGCCCTGTCACTGGTTTTTTCCCATACACTGATCGCGGCATGAGGGGTAAATCGCCAGTCCGGCTTCCAGCCATCCAGATTCCGTTCTCCTTCAGAACTCAAAACCGGCCTGTCTACCATCATATCTCCAAACCGCTCTAACACCCGGCCCTGTCCAAAATCGACAAGTTCATACCCATGACATGGCGTTTTGACAATTATAGATTTACTCATAATATATTCAGGTACCAGATAGTAAATATCCCCTGGCAAAACCAGGGATTTTAATTTGTGACCGCTCGAAGCAGCCTTTTACGGAGCCGTACCCGGAGGGGGTAGTTACATCAATTGCAATCGACCCGTTCGGCAATCTTCATATTCCTGGTGTCTGATATATTCACGTATCACTTGTTCATCCCGACCCACTGGAACAGTATACTTTTTAAAACTATGCGTATACTAATAACAATATATCATTCAACTCCCCCTGCAAATTGCCGTGGGCAGCTTAAGCAAACGAAATGTCAGGCCAAAAATAATATACGGCACAACGCAATCATATTACAGCAGCTGCGCCAGATTTATCCACACCTGACGCATGTCCCAAATCACTTCAAAACCGATATAATATTGATTTCATAAATGTTTATGTAACTTCAGAAAGTATGCATAAATCGGGTTTATAAAAAAACCGTAACATAGTAAATGTGCAATACCTGTGAAAGTCCCGTGTTATACATATGCACATGTCAGGGACACTTACTGTATATATTTAGGTAAATAATATTGGACTACTCTGAAATTGGAAAATTTATTTCGGTAATCATTATTGGTTTTCTATCTGCCTATTTTGGATCATTGTTTGCTCTGAATAAATTCAAGAAAGAGAAATTCTGGAACGAAAGACGTAATACGTATAAAAATATTGTTGAAGCTTTTGAAGAGTTGCTTCATTGGGCAGAGCAAGTCCGGGCAGAACATTGCTGCGAACCATCGAGTGCAATTGAGGCAAAATATGAAATAGCTCTTAGAGAGATTTCTAGATATTCAGAAACTGGCGGAATAATATTTTCTCAAGAGTTCTACGATATTACAAAAGAAGCTAATAAACTAATTGTACAGTCAATTTACAAAATTCATGAACAAAGCCTCGGTGAATCCGATACAGAGCAAGAACGAAGCGAATGGTGTTTTATTCAAGCAAATGAAATAGGAGATATTGTAAATAAATATCTTCCAAAATTAATTGAAATAGCACGAGATGAATTGCCGAAAAAAATATAAGAAAATCAAGCCATTCGCTATCGCTCTTTCGGACGCGCTACCGCGCACCACTTATTAAAACGTTGATATGACGTCTTGACGTTATAGTGATATAGTGCTATCTATATCACTATGGACAGTAATCCCAAGCGAGCAACCGTATATTTTGACCCGGCGCTCCACCGCGCTCTTCGGGTCAAAGCAGCAGAGACTGAGCGGTCTATATCGGATTTGGTCAATGAGGCTGTGCAATTAAGCCTTGCTGAAGATGCCGAGGATCTTGCTGCCTTTGAAGACAGAGTGAACGAGCCAAGCCTGCCGTATGAAAACGTTGTAAAAGATCTAAAACGGCGTGGAAAAATATAGGGTTTCAATCAAGCGTTCCGCGGTAAAAGAAATTGAAGCTATACCGCAAAAGAAAGAACGGCAACGCATAATGCGTCGAATTGGCCAATTGGCTGCAGATCCCCGCCCACCAGGTTCGAAGAAGTTATCCGGTCACAATAAGTATCGCATACGTCAAGGACCTTACCGAATTGTCTACAGTATCGATGATAAAGAACTTATTGTCGTTGTGGTGAAGGTGGGGCATAGAAAAGATATATATCGTGGCGCCCTCTAACAACCCCGTCGGGCAGCGACGGCCTCCTTCGTCGGCCGCGTCTCATAGGCAGCGTTATGCAGGATAAATGATGATGGCAGATAATTACTTAAAAGTAGTGTTGATTATTACCGTAATGATTCTCGCTCCTATAGTCCCTGCGGCTGAAATTGAAATAAACAGCTATGTAACCCGGCAATATAAGAAATTTAATGAAGATCTGTTGGGTCTAGACTTATCGCAGGCTCTTATTTTAATTGAAAAGGAGAGGTTTCGTGCATTTAGTTCTTTTGTGAGAAAAGTGAAAGTCAATAATTTGTGGGATTTTTATAGCAAGAAAAACAAAGCCTCATCTATGGATTGCGACACACGTTCACTGTCCAAAATCGACAAGTTCATACCCATGACAAGGCGTTTTGACAATTATAGATTTACTCATAATATCCCTGCTAATGTCCCGTTAATTTATTAAGCGTGCATCAATGTGAGGACGTGGAATCGGTATAGCCAAATAAAGACCGTCTGCCGCAGGGATGCGGCTGTCGAGCAGCCATGGATGGCATCTTTTGCGTGTCTTGATCAGGCTTGCCGGTTTCATGTCCGGAATGCTCTGTTTAACTCAAAACCGACTTGCCGTTTACGTTTCAACTATATTTGTTACAGGTTAACGGGACAGCAGTATCATAATATATTCAGGTGCGGGGTATGAGAAACCAGGAAAAACAAAAAACAGTTGGCTTGTATCTGAATGGTACGATCATAACCCCCGTCTGCATCAAAACAACGATGCACTCAATTCTGTGACCGCCAGCAGCATCTCTGCATCGTCTGTCAGGGCCTGGGCAACTGCACTTTGACATGCGGGAACCGGTTTTACGCCAGAGACCATCAGCTTTCCGGCGTGCACCAGTAAACGTGTACTGGCGCCTTCTTCCAGCCCACTGCCTTTCAGGTTGCGGGTCATGTGTGCAAACCTGACCAGCTTATCTGCTGCATCCTCATCGATACCCGATTCATTGATCAGGATTTTTTTCTCGAGGATCGCGTCCGGGTAATTGAACTCCAGGGCGACAAAACGTTGACGCGTACTCTGCTTCAGATCTTTCAATACACTCTGGTAACCCGGATTATAGGAGATAGCCAGACAGAATTCGGGCGTCGCTTCGAGTAATTCTCCCAGTTTTTCAATGGGTAAAACGCGACGGTCATCGGCAAGCGGGTGAATGACCACGGTGGTGTCCTTACGCGCCTCAACAATCTCGTCAAGGTAACATATCCCGCCACTTCTCACGGCCCGGGCCAACGGGCCGTCGACCCAGACTGTTTCGCCCTTGCTGATCAGAAAGCGGCCTACCAGATCGGAGGCCGTCAGGTCATCGTGGCAGGAAACCGTGATCATTGGACGTTTGAGCCGCCAGGCCATGTGCTCCATAAAGCGGGTTTTGCCACAACCAGTGGGGCCTTTCAGCAAAATCGGCAACTGATTGTTGTAGGCGGCCTCGAAAATCCCGATTTCGTTGGCCACGGGCTCATAGTAAGGCTCTGATTCTATATAATATTCTTCAGGTTTTAAGACTTTTGCTTCCACTTTGCCGACACTCCGTATGATACCCAGGAACGGATGGTAACAGGAAACAACAGGAACTAGGGACTGGGTACTGGGGATATGATTGTACTACCCAGATACAAGCCAGCTGGTTTTTGCTTTTCCTAGTCCCTCGTACCTAGTCCCTAGTTCCTGTTACTTTCCGTACCTAGTCCCTGTCATATTAAGGTATATAGATAATCTATTTGCTCATTTGTAATTTCAATTGTTCAGGACCGACTTATTACTGGCCGATCGACACAAGTAAGAGTACCCTTAACGCTCAAAAATCGGGTCCCTGCAATGCGGGAAATATGCCCGCAACAAAGAATTCTTTTAAACATTCCGGGCGGAGGAAAATCAATGTCGGATGTAATCGCAACCAACCAGACTATTCTGGTCGTCGGTGGCGGGATCAGCGGTATGACCGCAGCACTTGAGGCTGCAGAATGCGGCAAGCAGGTTATCCTGCTGGAAAAATCGCCAGCACTGGGCGGCCGTGTCAGCCAGCTTTATCGCTATTTCCCCAAACTGTGTCACCCAACCTGTGGCCTGGAGATTAATAATCGTCGCATCAAGGGCAACAAGAACCTGCGCATCATAACCATGTCCGAGGTGGCATCCATCAGTGGTGATGCCGGCAACTACAGCGTCAAGGTCAAGGTGAGCCCGCGTTATATCACCGAAAACTGCACGGCCTGCGGTGAATGTGGCAAGGTCGTTGAAACTGAATTTGATGATGATTTCAACTATGGCCTTGGTAAACGCAAGGGTGCCTACCTGCAACACGCGATGGCCTACCCGCAACGATACGTTCTCGACCCTGCCATTATCGGTACGGACGATGCCAGCAAGGCCAGGGAGGCCTGTAAATACGATGCGATTGACCTGGATATGCAGGAAGAAGAAATCGACATCACCGTTGGTGCGATTATCTGGGCAACCGGATGGCAGCCCTACGACGCCAACAAGATTCAGGCTTACGGCTATGACCGCATCGACAATGTGATCACCAGTGTTGAATTTGAACGCCTGTGTGACCCGCATGGTCCGACCGGTGGCAAGATCCTGCGCCCATCTGATGGTGCCGAGGCAAAAAATGTCGCCATGATCCAGTGTGCCGGTTCACGCGATATAAACCACCTCAAGCACTGTTCAAGAATTTGCTGCATGGCCAGCCTGAAACACGCCAATTATGTAAATGAAAAATATGGCGAGGAAGGCCAGGCAACTATTTATTACATTGATATCCGTGCCATCGACCGCATCGATGACTTCTACCGCAAGGTTAAAGAATTACCAAATGTCACCTTCACCAAGTCCAAGGTGGCCTCCGTTGTCGAAAACAAGGAGAACGGCAACCCTGTATTGCACGGCGTGGATACCGAAGGTTATCACCGCTATGCCAACGAGCATGACCTGGTGGTACTGGCCATCGGTATGGAACCCAGTGTTCCTGCAGATGCCTTCCCGGTTGATGTGAAATTTAATGAAGAAGGTTTCATTGAAGCGGACGAGTCCAACGGCGCAATCTTTGCCGCCGGCTGTTCATCTGATGCCCTGGATGTTAACCGGGCTGTACAAAACGCAACGGCTAGCGCCCTGAGAGCAATCCAGGTAGTGAACAACGTTGCCGGATCGGAGGGTTAAGGCCGTGGCAGAAGAAAAGAAAGTTGGAACCTATATCTGTAAAGGCTGCGGCATTGGCGATCGGGTCAATACGGCTGGTATGGCCACCATTGCAACGCGTGAATGTAAATCGCAAGTCACAAAAGAACATGACTTCCTGTGTAGTGCCGAAGGCGTAAAAATGATTCAGGATGACATCGACAACGATGGCGTCAATCATATTGCGATTGTCGCCTGTTCCCGGCGGGCCAAGACAGAGGCGTTTAGTTTCGAAAACGTCGCCATCTCACGTGGCAATGTTCGTGAAGGTGTCATCTGGGTTCGCCCGGATACAGACGAGGCATCTGAAACCACGCAGGAAATGGCTGAAGACTATACACGTATGGCGGTACATGAAGTCAGCGTGATGACACCGCCAACTCCAAGCGGTCAGTCTGAAGGCAGAAAGAACCTGCTGATCGTTGGTGGTGGTATCTCCGGCATGACGGCGGCTATTGAAGCGGCCAGGGCCGGTTACGAGGCTACCATTGTTGAAAAGACCGGTGCACTTGGCGGGTCTGCTGCAAACCTGTACAGGCGTGTCCCGGAAAGCTCGCCGTTCAAGGACCCTGAAGACAGCGGCGTTGCTGCGCTGATCGCAGCCGTCGATGCGGACAGCAAGATCACCGTACACCTGAACAGCACCGTCACCAAAACCAGTGGCGCCCCCGGTCGTTTCTCAGCCGATATCACCACCGAGTCCGGTGCCACTGCAACTGAAAACTTTGGTGCAATCATCCAGACCTCCGGCTTCACCGAATACGATGCAAATCAATTGCCTCACCTCGGTTATGGCAAGGGCAAAAATGTCGTTACACAAATGGAACTGGAAGCCCTGGCTGCGGCCGCGGATGGTGGCGTGATCAAAACAGCGGATGGCAAGGACATTAACAGCGTCGTGTTCATCCAGTGCGCAGGCCAACGTAGTGACGAAGAAGGCCACCTGCCATATTGCTCCGGTCATTGCTGTACAACCTCGATCAAGCAGGCCATGTACTTCAAGGATCAGAACCCTGCGATTGATACGACGGTTATGTTCACAGACCTGCGCACCCCGGGTGCCGGCGGTGAAGACTTCTACCGCAGCGGTCAGGACAAGGGCATTAACTTCACCAAGGGTGTCGCTTCCGAGGTAACGGATAACGGCAATGGTTGTACCGTCAAGTTCAGGGACATGATCCTGGATGAAGACACATCAACCGACGCCGACCTGGTCGTGCTGGCTACCGGCATGGTTGCCAATGCTGGTGTTGATATCGATGTGGTCGGACAGGACGACCCCGGTAAATGGGAAGTCAGCGTCGATTCCATCCTCAATCTTGATTATCGTCAGGGTAAGGACATGCCGCAACTGCGTCACGGATTCAACGACTCGCACTTCATCTGCTTCCCGTATGAAACCCGCCGCACCGGTATCTATACCGCTGGCCCTACCCGTCGTCCGATGGACATCGGCCAGGCAATTGAAGATGCCACGGGTGCCGCACTGAAGGCGATCCAGGCCGCTGAAAATGCCGAGCTGGGTCGCGCCGCCCATCCGCGTTCAGGAGACCTTTCATACCCGAGCTTCCGCAAGGAGGGTTGTACGCAATGCAAACGCTGCACTGTGGAATGTCCATTCGGCGCCATCGATGAAGACGAGGAGCGTTACCCGCAGTTCAACGAGGGCCGTTGCCGTCGTTGTGGCACCTGCATGGGTGCCTGCCCGGTTCGTGTTATCTCGTTTGATAATTACTCGATCGATACCGTCGGTAACCAGATCAAGAACGTTGACATCCCGGAAGAGTTCGACGAAAAGCCACGCATCCTGGTACTGGCCTGTGAAAACGATGCCTATCCGGCGCTCGACATGGCTGCCATGAACGGCGTGGAATACAGCGCCTTCGCACGCATCATCCCGATTCGCTGTCTGGGTTCTACCAACCTGATCTGGGTAACAGATGCGCTCAACAGTGGTTATGACGGTATTATTCTGATGGGTTGCCAGAAGGGTGAGAACTACCAGTGCCACTTTGTTAAAGGCTCTGAAATTGCCCAGGATCGTATGAGTAAGGTCGATGACACCTTGCAGTCTCTGAGTCTTGAGCCTGAACGTGTTGAAACATACGAGATCGCGATCACCGATATCGAACGCGCACCTCAACTCATCAACGATATGGCCGCGACGATCGAAAAGATCGGCATGAGCCCATTCAAGTTCTAGGGGAGCGATATTATGAGCGATATGAATACAGCAATGGTTGAAAAATACCGCAACAGCTTCCTCTCGGAAGTTGAAGCCAATGTCGAGGAAGGCGAATGGGTGAAGATGTGTATGCAGTGCGGCGTGTGCTCCGGCTCATGCCCGTTCGGCCCATACTGGGATCACCCGCCACAGGAACTGTTCATGATGATCCGTGCCGGAAAACGTGAAGCTGTCCTGAGCTCGGAATCCATGTGGATGTGTACATCGTGTTACAACTGTATCGCACGTTGCCCACGCGGCCTGCCTATCACCCATATCATGCATGGCCTGGCACACTACGCAAAACGTTTGGGCCTGGCACCAAAGAACCAGCAAACCATGAAGTTTGCCAGCATCTTCTGGGACAACCTGACAAAAAAAGGCCGGGTCAACGAATTGCAGTTGGGTCTCAAACTGTATTTCATGAATGGCTTTGTTGAAGGTATCAAGACTGCCCTGTGTATGAAAGAAATGGGCATGAGTATGTTGATGACAAAGCGCATGAGCCCGATGGAATACTTCGGCGGTCACAGCATTAAAGACACCAAAGGCTTGCATGCCATCCTCAAGAAGGCGCGTGAAATCGAAGAAGCAAAAGCCAAGCAGTTTTGAGGCTTGGGAGAAAATATAATGGCTAAAAAAGAATATTCATTTTACCCCGGATGCTCGTCACAAAAGGCAGCTTCGGCCTCTAATTATCAGACCTCGGTAAACAGCATGTGCGATGTGCTGGATGTGCAACTGAACGAAATCCCGGACTGGAACTGCTGTGCGGCCTCTATCGGTTATGCCGGTGGTGGTGAATTGCCGCGTCTGGCCATGTCTGCGCGTAACATGGCATTGTCTGAACAGGCTCACCCTGACCAGGATATTGTCGCAACCTGTGCGGCTTGCTGGCTGGCAACAAAAGAAACCCAGGAACGTCTGCATAATGATGGTGGCCTGATGGAGGAAACCAACAAGGCCCTGGCCGAAGGTGGTTTAACTGTTAAGGCCGACCAGAACATACGTCACATGGTTGAAGTGTTGATTGAAGACTTCGGTTACGACGCACTGGGCAAGCATGTCACCCGTCCACTCGAAGGCATCAAGATCGCCGGTTATGTCGGCTGTCAGACCAACCGCCCTTTTGGTATCGACGGTGAGTCTTTTGAAAACCCGAAATACCTCGATAAACTGGTTGAAACCCTGGGTGCAGACCCGGTCAATAACTACGACAGGAAGGTATCCTGCTGTGGTGGCGCACTGGCCTTCAGTGAACCTGAAAAAAGCCAGGCCCTGATCAAGGACATTATTGAAGCGGCCTATGATGGCGGTGCCGACATGATCGTAACCCCTTGCCCGGTTTGCCAGTTGAACGTCGAGGCCTACCAGGGCCAGATCAACAAGAAGTACAACACCAAGTTTGATATCCCGGTGGTATACTACTCGACATTGATGTCCGTGGCCTATGGGAAAAGCTATAAGGAATCCGGTCTGGATGGGCAGATGATCAAGGCCAAACAGCTGGATGCGATTGCAAAAAAATAATTAACCCGTCGGGTTGATATCAAGGCTCACAAATGTGGGCCTTTTTTATTGGAGGATTATTATCCGGCAAACATCTGCTTCTCGGCAACAAACGTTTGTCAGGGGCAAGGGCTCATCTTGGGTATATGTCTGTATAGCTCTCCGGATCATAGGGTGTTTTTATTTTATTTAGTATTTTCATTTGTTTATCAGCATCTTTAAGGCTTTCTTCAAACAATTTTATAGTGTCATCATGTACTTTCCCATATTCATCCATGTCAATTCTTATTACTTGCAGGTAATTAAGGACATTATTAACAATATGGTTAACAGCTGAAAGAATTAACTCGAAAGAAGCCAGTGATTGTTCCTTGATTTCAATATCTTTCTCCTTTGAATAAATCATAATCAACCATGAACGCATGATTGAAGCCGTAATGGTTGCGATTCCGGATGTGACTATAATAGTAATGGAATGTGATTGCCATGGAGTTAGTGTACCCTTGAATAAAAATTCCTTGAAGGATTCATATGCGGTCATTATTGTGGCGGTGCAAATAAACACGATAACTAACGTCCATGCTGAATAAGCTGTTTTCTTTTTTTTCATTATGCCTCTCTTGTATGAAATCAAACACCACCCGCTGAGCAGGTACTATAATAAAGGCCCCGGGAGGGGGCCATCAGGTATTTTTTTACTATTCAAACCCGTTATTCAGCTGTAAATATTATATTTCCTGAACCCTCGTTTATCCATGAATGAACGCAAATAAACTTTATCAAAAATTATGGCTATCTCTTTACGCACCGTACCGTCAGAGCCTCTTTGAAGCGGTGGTTTGCCTGATTTTAATCAATTTACCCTGGCAGCATGATGCCAGTATTCCGTGGCTCATTTTTCATTGAATACAAAACGGGTCTCACATACTATTTACAATTTTGGTATTCTCACCGGGTTTGGTCAAGTAAAATACTGACAAATGATGATTTTGGACAATTAAATGCACGGGCAAGCCGGGTGACAGCCGATCTATATTAGATATTCCTGAATAACTGCCTTTCAGTTTAAAACTACCGTTTGATAGTGACAGGCAAATACCTGAAAAAAACCGAATTCTGGCATGGCTTGATCAACCGCACCCCGAAGCCGACCGGCACGGCCGCTCTATAGTTATCTGCGCAGACCATTCAAACATAAAAGAAGGACGGATTACCTGCTGATAAACCGTCCTTTAAGATACCCGTCAGTTATGTTTTTTTCCTGGTGCGACGTTTTTTCTTTTTTGGTCTGTTCAGGATTTTATCCGCAGATGCAATTGCCTTCATGTAGGCACTGGCTTTTTTCAGCGTTGCACGTAATCCGCTTAGCTCCAGGTTATTGGCATCTTTTACTGCTTTTGCTTTTTTTAAATCCTTGCTGACTGTATTCATGTCCTTGATGACAGCATTTAATGCCTTACGGTTGTCTGCCCCAGGGGTTTTCTTCAAACGAGCCACCGCAATTTTCTTACGCCTTGTCAGGGTAGCTCTTTTTTTACCAAGCCTTGCCACCAGGGATGCATTTTTCTTTCCGTCTTTTGCCCTTGCAGCAACTGCCTTATTGCTTTCTTCGCAGGTTGTCGACAAAGCAGAAACGGCGGCTTCATGTTTGCTTTTTGCCATGCTACTTTTAATTAATGTTTTCTTTTTAACGGCCATTATTTCTGTCCTTTAGTGCGATAAAGTCGTATTGTTCCAATTTATAGCCCTTTTCGCAACAATTATTATCGAATTTGTAAATACCAATATTAAAAATCAACCATTCATTTCTTGAATAAACCGGGATGATGCCGGTTAGGCTGTATATTTATCGTCTCTGCAACAAACGGCTTATTTAAACCCTGCGTGCGCCCGGCATCTACCTTCATGCCGGGAGAGCAAGTAATCTACCCGGTAATTTCCGGCCAGTTTTTTTCTCTATCTGACCTCGATACCACAGCAGTTCCTGAAGGGTTGGCCTGTCATAAAAACCCTTGAACAATACACTATAGTGCGTAGACTATTCGATATTAAAACAATGGCTTAGGTCGATATGGCTGCAAAAAAAAATAATGACATACATCCGGGTAAACCTTTTTACCGTTTCCGTCACTAATTTAATCACAGGATAAAACACTGGCAGGAATGATAAATGGACGGGATTTCAGATACGGAACTGGTCAGGCAATTTCGACAGGGTGACACCCATGCATTTTCCGTGTTAGTCAAACGTCATCAGGATCGTCTTTACCGCCTGGCCAGCGTCTATCTTTACCAGCAGCAGGATGCCATGGATGTAACACAGGAGGTTTTCATGCGTGCGTACAAGGGCTTGAGGGGTTTCAGGTTTCACGCCGAACCCTTTACATGGTTATATCGGATACTGATAAATGTCTGCGCAGAATTTAACCGGAAAAGTTCACGTGACAGTATTTTACAACGTGGTGCCGATGAAGAAATAGCCCGTATCAAGGACAGCGCCAATACCGAAGTAACCCAGCACCTGATCGAAATCAGGGGATTGGTCAACCGGTTACCAAAACGTCAACATGAAGTGGTGATGCTAAGAATTTTTGAGGGCCTCTCAATTGAGGAAACAGCCAGAACAATGAGATGCAGACCAGGTACTGTCAAGGCATTGCTCCACAAGGCACAAAAACAACTTCGTTTACTTGAAGGCGATATATTATGAACGAGCCCGGTCGGAACAGCCTTGATCATATGGTTCAGAATTATCGGGACATCACCATACCTGCCGATTTTTCCGGTTCTGTCATTCAACGTCAAAAAAAGACAGCCCGGACTTTCTTCACCGTCCCTCAACTGGCGCTGGCCTCTGCCTTTGCCATCATCATCACCATACTGATATTAACTGACCCGTCCGGGCAGACAGACATCACATCATCAGCTTATCCTACGCTGAGCCAGTTGACTGACACCACAAACTGGATACCACCTCGGGGAGATATCCGCATCCCCAGCCTGTCAGACATGGGTAAGCTGCCCGATCTTGCTGACACCAATGGAATTGATTTCAACCTGCCGAGCCTGCATAAACATGGCGGGGCAGGACCTCATCAGAGCTATAACATCCGATACATACAACACACATGAAGGAGATAGTAATGAAACTCGTTAACATAAAACCACTCGGCATACTGGCATGCACACTGCTACTGGCAACCAGCATGGCTCCGGTACAGGTCTCTGCCGCACCACCCGAACCGGAACAGACAGAACAGCTGCAGCGAATGCGAACCCTCATCGGACTACTTCAGGATTTTATGAATGTCATCGAATCAGTACATGCCATGTCTGACAACCCTGAGAAGGCTGCAATTTACCAGATGTACAAGATTGAGGAAATCTACAAGGCCAGAGGGCAGTCAAAAAGGGCCATCAAACTGTTTCAAAACATCCTTAATAAAACCGATAATCTGGCAATCAGGAATGCTGTTTACATGCGCCTGGGCGACCTGCAAAAAAATCATCGAAATAATGATGCACTGGAAATATATGAGCAGGCCCTGAAAGAAAATATAAACCGAATGAAGTAAAACCATACTGCCCTTCATGTATACATGCATAAATGAAGGGCAGTTTTTTTTAACTTTGCGCGACTGTCCCGTTAACATGTAGCGAATACAGTTGAAATGTAAGCGACAAGTACGTTTCGGGCTAACCCGCAATCCGGACATGAAACCGGTAAGCCTGATCAAGACACGCAAAACATGCCGTCCATGGCGGCTCGGCTGCCGCATCCGTGCGGCAGACGGTCTTGATCAGGCTTACCGGTTTCATGTCCTCACATTGTTATGTGCTTGATAAAGTTAATGGGGCAACAGTGATAACCTTAATAAATCCTGGTTAATAAATTTGATAATTTTTCCTGATACACTGTTATGCCTGTTGATTTTCTGATATAAAACGCCATGGTTAATCAAATTAGTGACGACCAACCCAGTCATAATACTGCCCCGTGGTTGAGCCTGGCCTTCAGACCTTTTTTTATCGGTGCGGGTTTATTTTCGGTTATTGCCATTACCTTATGGATGCTGATCTATTCGTTCGGTATGCAAATCAGAATACAGCATATTCCACTCACATACTGGCATGCCCATGAAATGATTTTCGGTTATGGTCTGGCCGTTATTGCCGGTTTCCTACTGACGGCAGTCATTAACTGGACAGGCGTAAAAACAGTAACAGGCATTCCGCTTTTACTTATGTTTTTACTCTGGGGCGCTGCCCGTCTCATGCCTTTTATAGAAGACCGGTCGGCCTTGTATCTCATGGCTTCATTCGACTCTCTTTTTTGCCTCTTTTTTGCCTGGTCCTTTGCACGATCGGTTTTCATTTCGAAACAATGGAAGCAACTTGGCATCCTGTCAAAAATACTGCTTCTGCTGGCCAGTAATATTATTTTCTATCTGGGTGTGACTGGCGTACTGCCCGATGGTATGAGATGGGGTATCTATCTAGGGCTTTATCTGATTATTGCATTGATACTAATGATGGGGCGGCGTGTCATACCATTTTTTATAGAGATGGCTACGGGTCAGGAAGAAGTAAAAAACTCGAAATTGCTGGATATCAGCAGCCTCATCCTGTTCCTGTTTTTTATGTTCAGTGACATCCTTGCTCCCTCCGCTCTGGTGACGGCCATGCTTGCCCTTGCACTTACCATCCTGCACAGCCTGCGTCTTTATATGTGGTATACCATATCAGTATGGACCAAACCCCTGTTATGGGTACTGTTCGTTGCCTACATGTTCATCACGGCAGGTTTTGCCCTCAAGACAGCCGGCTATTTTGTAGATATTCCCGGATTTATATCGCTACATGCCTTTGCATTTGGCGGGATTGGCATTATGACAATCGGAATGATGGCACGTGTTTCGCTCGGTCATACCGGCAGAGACGTAAGTAACCCGCCGAAAGGATTAAGCCTGGTTTTTTTACTTATAACGGCAGGTGCAATTGTGCGGGTATTTCTCCCCATGATTACTGCAAGCCAGTATTACATGACGTGGATTGCCCTGGCCCAGTTCCTGTGGATTGCTTCGTTCAGTATTTTTTTATATCTCTGTTTACCCATACTGGTTCGGCAGGAAGTCAGTTGATTCGGTTATTTCCTTGCTGTCCTGCTTGTCACAGAACTCGTTATTGAAGAACTCTGCCACTGCCAGCATTGTGGCCGTTGATGTGCCCAGGTGAACGCCATCAATACCCTTGACCGAATTAACCATTTCCTCATCAACCAGAATGTCCGGTTTCTCCGGCCATGAGTCATATACCTGTGAATAACGGGAACAACCAACTGAAATACATTCCGGATAGGCCGCCGGATACAAACATGATTTCTGATCTTCATAAGGGTTTCCTACCGCCGCAAAAATTTTGCATCCGGTGTTGGCAAGAATCTCCAACGCTGCCTTGATGCTGGAATTAGGTTTCATCAAACCCAGCGGCATGACGACTGCATCCGGAAAGAGCTCCGCAGACCACATCAAGCCACGTGAAATAACCTGGGGATTCCCCACACCGGGGGCGGATAAAACCTTGCCCAGACTAACCCGTGATTTACATGTAAGGTTGCTGGATAAAACCTGCAGCATGGAAGAACAATGTGATGCTGAATCCTGCGCATCGGATGCATGACAAAATGATTGCTGATAGGCAAACTGGATGTTGCTGTATTCCTGTTTTAGCCAGGTAATACCGGTATCCAGTAAAACGATATGTGGTGTTGAGCCTTTCATGGCTATCTCCTGATCTCCACAAAGCCAGCTTGTGGTAACGCAATGCATGATCATAATTTCCCCTGTGCGTCCTTGTTAATCCGGGTAAACTATAAATCGGTTCACCTTACAACTTACTGACACAGGGCGTGTAACTGCCGGGGTGGTCTAATAAAGAATACGGTTACAGGTTAGCTGGGCCGGGCAGGGAAAAATGTAAGAGATGACACAAAATAAAAGTGAATATTCACATGATATTTACTAACCTTGTCAATAAATACTTGACGCCGGTAATAAATACCCTGTAATTATAATGTAATTTCATTGCTGTCCCGTTAACTTTATGAGGCACATAACAATGTGAGGGCATGGAATCGGCAAGCCGGATCAAGACCGTCTGCCACACGGATGCGGCAGCCGAGCCGCCATGGATGGCATATTTTGCGTGTCTTGATCCGGCTTGCCGGTTTCATGTCCGGATTGCGGGTTGGCCCGAAACGCACTTGCTGCTTACATTTCAGCTACATTCGTCATGAGTTAACGGGGTAACAGTGATGTGATTTACAGGGTGTTTCAAGGGCGGGTTGTCTCAAATTTCCGGATCTATTTTTGTAACTGTCTCCAGAGACACGTCCATTTTATGACAGAATTTGACAGACACTGCGTACAGCGTTTCGGGTGAATGAATAATTCACTCCCGCCCCTGATTTATCTATTATATGACTTTCAACCTGAAATCATTCCCTTGTTGACGACTCCTTGCCGTGTTCGGTTCTATCTATCGATAACCCTCTGGATTTTATGTTAAGCCTATGTAAATAAAGAAATTATAGTCATGTATCCCGTGTGGAATACATGCTATCCTTACGCACTTGATATTCCTTTTATATATAAAGCCCCTGTATGGATTTGGTAGAACCCGGAACACTTTCACTAAAAGCAGATCACCTCACCTGCGTACGCAATGAAATCGAACTTTTTCGTGACCTGAGCTTTGAACTGACTTCTGGACAGGTCGTCCAGATTGAAGGCTCGAATGGGTGCGGTAAAACCAGCCTGTTGCGAATATTGTGCGGGCTGGCGCTACCGGCCGCCGGGCATGTCATCTGGTGTGGTACCACCATCCAGAAAGATCGTATTTCCTATAACACCAGGCTGTCCTACATTGGACACCAGAATGGTATCAAGGGCGATCTGACCTGTGAGGAAAACCTGGCGTTCTATCAATCCCTTGGAAATGCCCGTGAAGACATCAGCATAGACAGCGCACTCGATCAGGTTGGCCTGCTTGAAAAGGATGAAAGCCCCGCCCGCAAGCTTTCAGCGGGTCAGGGACGCAGGCTTGCGCTGGCGCGCCTGATCATGACCCGGGCACCGTTATGGATACTCGATGAGCCCTTCACAGCACTGGACCCGGATGGCCGTGAATTATTCGAAAGGTGTTTCGACAGGCATTGCAGCAAGGGTGGCATGATTATCTTTACCACACACCACCCGGTTGCACTTGAACATTCACAAATCCAGTTCATGCGGATAGGCCATGACAAACACTAGCCTTAAGGCCTTCAACGCCATGGTACGCAGGGATTTTACCCTGGCATTGCGCAACAAGAGTGAATGGGCAAACCCGTTATTCTTTTTCATCCTGGCCTGCAGTCTGTTCCCGCTTGGAATTGGCCCGGAACCCAACACACTGGAGAAAATCGCACCGGGCATCATCTGGGTCACGGCCCTGCTCGCTGCGATGTTGTCACTGGATGGGGTTTTTCGCTCGGATTTTGAGGACGGTAGCCTGGAACAGCAAATCCTGGGCCCACATCCATTCACGGTCCTGGTCTACGCGAAGATCCTGGTACACTGGCTTATAACGGGAATCCCGTTAATGTTACTGTCACCCTTGCTGGGGGTCATCCTGCATCTGCCCGCCGATGGAATTATTTTGCTGATGATCAGTCTACTGTTAGGAACCCCGGTTTTGAGCCTGATCGGCTCGATCGGCGTCGCCCTTACCGTGGGTATCAAACGTGGTGGTATGTTATTATCACTGCTGATATTACCTCTTTATATTCCTGTCCTGATTTTCGGGGCTGGCGCAGTAGATGTGGGACTGGGTGGATTGGATACCAGTGGGCATTTTCTGTTGATGGCCGCCATCCTGGTACTGGCAATAACACTTGCGCCCCTGGCAACAGCGGCTGCCCTGAAAGTGAGCGTCTGATTTTATGTGGAAGGCAATAAAAAGACTAACCTCTTTTAAAAATTTCTATCGCTTCAGCGGCAAGCTCCTGCCCTGGTTCGGCGCCATCACACTGGTACTCTTCCTGACTGGTCTGTACTGGGGGCTGGTCATTGCGCCAATCGACTATCTGCAAAAAGACAGCTACAGAATCCTCTATATCCACGTACCCGCGGCATGGATGTCCTTGTTTGTCTATATTGTAATGGCGGCCTCCGGGGCCATTCATCTTGTCTGGAAAACCAAACTCTCTGAAGTCATTGCCAACAGCTGCGCACCCATCGGTGCCACCTTTACCTTTCTGGCACTGGTCACGGGTGCCATCTGGGGGCAACCAACCTGGGGTACCTGGTGGGTATGGGATGCCAGGCTGACATCGGAACTGGTATTGCTATTCCTGTATATCGGTTACATGGCCCTGCACTCGGCCATTGAGGATCGTGCCAGTGCGGCACGCGCCGCCGCCATTCTCGCCATTGTAGGGCTGGTTAACATACCGATTATCCATTTTTCTGTAAACTGGTGGTTTACGTTACATCAGGTTGCATCCATCAGCGTAGGCAAGGGTTCTTCGCTGCATCCCAGCATGTACTGGCCTTTGATGGTTATGACAGCGGCATTCAAGTTTTATTTTGCAACCGTTCTGATGATGACTGCCCGCAATGAAATCCTGGAGCGTGACCAGAATTCAAACTGGGTCCGGGAAGAGGAGAAAAATTTATGAGTCTGAATGAGTTTTTTTATATGGGGGGCTATGCCTTCCACGTATGGACCTCCTATGGCCTTACCCTGCTGCTGCTGGTACTGCATATCGTTCTGCCAATAAGACGCAGAAAACAATTACTGCGCCGCATACACAAGACAATCAAAAGGGAATCTGCATCATGACACCCAAACGTAAACGCAGACTGATGATGGTTCTGCTCATTGTACTGGGCGTCGGAACGGCTGCCACACTGGCACTGACCGCTTTTAACAAGAACCTGATGTTTTTCTATTCGCCCAGCCAGATAGCTGCGGGTGAAGCACCAAAAAACAGGTATTTCCGTGCCGGGGGCATGGTGCAGGAAGGCAGCCTCAAACGTGACAAGGATGGCCTGACAGTCAGGTTTGTTATACACGATAACGAAAAAAATCTGACCGTTGCATACAAAGGTATCCTGCCTGACCTGTTCCGGGAAGGACAGGGTATTGTCGCCCAGGGAAAAATTGCTTCGGACGGTGTTTTTATTGCCAGCGAAGTACTGGCCAAACACGATGAAAACTACATGCCACCCGAGGTTGCAGCTGCAATGAAACCCAAAGGCATCGATAAAAAACCAAAAGGTCAATAATACATGATTCCTGAACTCGGTCACTTTGCGCTGATCATTGCTCTGTGCCTTGCCATCGCGCAGGCATTTTTCCCGCTGGCAGGCACACAACTGAATAAACCCCGCTGGATGGCCGTTGCTAAACCCGCCGCACGCGGCCAGTTTATTTTTCTGCTGATTGCATTTGCAAGCCTGACAACCGCTTTTATCCAGAATGATTTCTCTGTTCTTTATGTCGCAAAAAATTCCAATTCCCTGTTGCCGATACAATATCGAATCTCGGCAGTCTGGGGTTCACATGAAGGCTCGCTGTTGCTCTGGGCCCTGATTCTGGGTATCTGGACATTAGCGGTAACACTCTTCAGCCGCCATTTACCTCAAACCATGGTTGCCCGTGTTTTGGGTGTCATGGGCCTGATCAGTATCGGCTTCCTGCTATTTATGTTGTTCACCTCCAATCCGTTTGATCGTCTGTTGCCTGCAGCCGTTGAAGGTCGGGACCTTAACCCGCTGTTACAGGATTTCGGTCTGATCATTCATCCACCCATGCTATACATGGGTTATGTTGGTTTTTCAGTCGCCTTTGCTTTCGCAATCGCGGCATTACTAGGCGGTAAACTGGATAGTGCCTGGGCACGTTGGTCCCGTCCCTGGACTACAATGGCCTGGTGTTTTCTCACAATCGGTATTGCCCTGGGAAGCTGGTGGGCCTATTACGAACTGGGCTGGGGCGGCTGGTGGTTCTGGGACCCGGTTGAAAATGCATCGTTCATGCCCTGGCTGGTGGGTACGGCACTGATCCATTCATTGGCCGTCACCGAAAAACGCGGCAGCTTTAAAAGCTGGACAGTCATGCTGGCGATTCTTGCCTTTTCATTAAGCCTGCTAGGTACCTTCCTGGTACGCTCCGGTGTTGTCACGTCTGTACATGCCTTTGCGACTGACCCGACACGTGGTATTTTTATCCTGGTTTTTCTGGGTGTTGTCATCGGTGGTTCACTATTACTCTATGCCTTTAAAGCCAATGATATTCGTAGTGCCGGGCGTTTCAGCCTGTTATCTCGTGAAACACTTCTACTTGTTAATAATGTCCTGCTGATTGTAGTTTGCGCCACTATCCTGCTTGGAACATTGTACCCGATGGTACTGGATGCCATGGGAGCAGGAAAAATATCAGTAGGTATGCCCTACTTTAATTTTATGTTTACATTATTTATGCTACCACTGGTTTTTTTGCTGGCAGTCGGACCATTAACCCGATGGAAAAAGCATTCATTAGCTGACTTGCTCAATAGTGTAAAAATCCTGTTTATCATTTCACTGCTTACCGGTATCGCCAGCTACTTCATACTGGCAACAATTAGCTGGCCTGTTGCAATGGTGATAGCCCTGTTTACCTGGATAACAGGCGGTTCATTTCTCAATTTGTATAAACATGTACAAAACAAGCCCCGCAAATTTGCTGCACTGGCCAAGATACCGCTCAGCTACTATGGTATGTTTTTTGCCCATATAGGTGTAGCCGTTTTCATGCTGGGGGCAACCTTCGCCAGCAACTACAGCGAAGAAAAAGATATTCGCATGGAGCCTGGCAGCACATTGGACATGGCGGGTTACAACTTCCAGTTCAAGGGTACACAGGAAGTCAACGGCCCCAATTACCGCGCACAGGAAGGCACCATTGTAGTCAGTAAAAACCAGCAGGAAATCACCACACTCAAACCACAGAAGCGACTGTACCTTGTTCAACGCAGCCCAATGACCGAGGCTGGCATAGATGGCAACCTGATGCGTGACCTGTTTATCGCACTTGGCGAGCCACTCGGAAACGGAGAATGGAGTGTACGCATCCAGTACAAACCTCTTATTCGATGGATCTGGCTCGGTACCCTTATAATGGCCTTCGGTGGCCTTCTCGCGTTGAGTGATAAACGCTATCGCTTCAAAAAGAAACTTACTGTCGGAGAGGTAGTACAATAATGAAACTACGCGCACTTCTGCCATTTTCCGCTTTTGTTATTCTGGTAGTATTACTGGGTTACGGCCTGACCCGTGACCCAAAAGAAATACCATCGCCCCTAATCAACAAACCTGCACCTGAATTTAACCTGCCTACAGTAAAAGATCCCGACAAGATGATCAGCCAGGAAATATTTCTCAACAAGGTGACATTGTTTAATGTCTGGGCATCATGGTGCAGTGCCTGTCGTGATGAACACCCGTTAATCGTCAAGTTTGTAAAACAACACCGTGCACTTATCTATGGTCTCAACTACAAAGATGATCGATCTGACGCCTTGCGCTGGCTACAACTACTTGGAGACCCCTATATCAGTAGCGCCAGTGATCTCAGTGGTGCCGTTGGTATTGACTGGGGTGTGTACGGGGTACCCGAAACATTTCTGGTGGATAAAAAAGGTATTATCCGCTACAAACATATCGGCCCGGTCACAGATGATGTACTGAACAAGGAAATTCTGCCATTGATTAACAAGCTGGAAAAAGAATGATGAGACAACTACTCCTGTTTCTTGTTGCTTTAAGCCTTTCTCTGTCTCACCTCGCCTCACAGGCTGCCATCAATATCTACAAATTTGATGACCCGGTAAAAAAAGAAAGATTTTACAACCTGATTGGCCAACTCCGCTGCACGGTTTGCCAAAATCAGACGATCGCCGCCTCCAATGCAGATCTCGCAAAAGACCTGCGTGACAAGGTCTATAAAATGATTCAGGAGGGTAAATCCGATAAACAAATCAAGGCATTCATGGTTGACAGGTTCACAGAATTTGTCTTGTATAATCCACCGGTAAAGGGCAGTACTTATTTACTCTGGGCCGGGCCGCTTATCCTGATACTCATTGCTATCAGTATACTGTTTTTCAACATTCGTAAAAAAATGAATGCACCTTCAGAAGATATCAGTGATGGCGAACATGAGCGCATACAAGCCCTATTGAAAGACCGACAGGATGGTAAAAATGACTAGTTTCGCTATTCTTGCAGCAATCATGCTGCTCGCAGCATTATTTACTGTGATTCGTCCTTTGCTCCGCAAACCGGAGGCCGAACAGGTGCATATCAGCCAGGTTAACCTGGACATATACAATCAACGACTAACGGAACTTGATACTGACCTGAACGATAATCAGATAAGCCGGGAGGAATACAGCATTGCCCAGCAGGATCTGGAAAAGCAGTTAATTCTTGACGTACCCGATAATAAATCGGAAACAATACTTAACAACCAACGTAGTACCGCAAGCCTGCTTACAGTTGCATTGCTCATCCCTGCCCTGTCGGTTGGTCTGTATCTGTATCTGGGGAGTCCCGAGGCCCTTAATTTCAAAGGCCCTGCTCCACAATCCAACGCGGCACATGGCAAACCGGCAAAGCCGGGGCAGGCTATACAAAGCCTGGAAGAGATGGTCACCAAGCTGGAACAACGACTTGAACAGGAACCTGACAATGCACAAGGCTGGTATTTACTGGCACGTTCGTACATGCAAACCCGCCAGTTTACCAAGGCTGAGAATGCCTATCAGCAACTAGCCCGACTGGCGGACAATGACCCGGATGTCTGGGCCGATTATGCCGATATTGCTGCCGTTAACCAGAAAGGCAGTCTGCAGGGCAGGCCCTATAAATTCATCAAACGTGCCCTTTCGCTGCAACCCCGACATCCGAAAGCATTGTGGCTGGCCGGCACATACCATTACCAGAAAAAGGAATACAGCACCGCGATCCGTTTCTGGAAGATTCTACTAAAACTGGTGCCTCAGGAATCAAAAGATTACAAAATGATTGGCAACAATATCGCCGATGCGCAAAAACGGTTGGGTATACAGCCGCAATCCACAAACAAGCAACCTGAAAAACGGCAGCCCGCCGCTACAGCAGTGATCATAAAGGGTCGCGTCCAGCTGGATAAAGGAATAGCAGGCAAAGCCGGCCCAACTGACACCGTATTTGTCTATGCCCGTGCCGCCAGGGGACCGAGGATGCCACTTGCTGTCGTCCGTAAACAGGTCAAGGATCTACCCTTTGATTTTACTCTCGATGACAGCATGGCAATGATGCCGCAAATGAAATTGTCCGCTTTTGACCGGGTTGTAATCAGTGCGAGAATCTCGAAATCAGGCAATGCCATCACTCAAAGCGGCGACCTGGCAAGCGACAACCTGGAAGTTAATACGAAAGACAAAAATGCCTTGCAGTTGAATATCAATAAAATAGTACCTTGATTTTAATAAAAAATGCAGGCTAGCTGTATCCCCAAATCCTGGAAAGATTCAGCGGCATATCTCTTCTAATCCGCATATTTGATTTAATGCGATATTCCTCAAGGCTGGTATCTCTTTTATATGGCTGCGCATAGGGACTGCCGCCCGGGCCAATTATACTTCGCACAATTGGCCACATCGACTGACTGCTGCGCTTGGTAACAATGGCAACCTCGCCATTGGCAAGCAAGACGATGGACCCTGGCGGCCAGATGCTCATCTCCTTGATAAAAAATAATGTCATCTCCTCACTGCAATACTCACATTTCTTCATAAAGAATTCTTTAAGTGTGTCACCGGATATTCTTGGGTCCCTGTAGCCTCGAGCAGAGACCAATGCAGAATAACGATCAGCGATACTCACCAATTGTGCCTCCTTGCATATCTGGTCATCCTTCAGGGCATCCGGATAACCGTTACTATTGACACTTTCATGGTGCTGCTTGATTATTTCCAACCATAAATTATCACGAATCCCCGTTTTTTCCAGTACCCTTACCGACTCATCCGGGTGGTTTCTGATTACCTGCATCTGCTCAGGTGTTGGCGCTGTTTCCTGGTAATAAAGATCTTCCTGTAAATCAATCATCGACAAATTTGCAGTCAGGCCTGCCGCCAGAACTGATGCCCGCACCTGTGTTGAAAGCCCCATCCTTGCACCAACCAATTCAGACAGAATAGCGACATGAACAGGATGACGAAGGGTATATTTCCGGGCATGTTGCAAGTGCACCGAGCCGATCATTGCATCGGCATCAATTTTGCACAATAACTGAATATGGGCACATAAACGTAAAACAGAATTTTCCGTATTCTCCGTACCTGCCAATATTGAGGCAAACACGTCAGATAAATGGCCAATCAACTCATCAATAGCGAAAAACGGGCTTGTCGTATCGTTGGACTTTTTTAATTTTTCAGGTTCTGTGCCATCAGATGGTTTTATGATCTTTTGCTTTCTGTAAAGCCCTCTACTGATCAGCTTGTTTACCTGATCTATATCAGTAACCACCGTTCCCTTTTTAAGCAATAGCCGCCCCTCACAATCAAACATGGGCCATGGCAATTTCTCTCCAGGCGTTATATCACCAGACTTTACCCTGCTATCCTCTTTCATACGACACTCGACCTGCTGTTAAGAAATAATACTTACCCACAAGAGTATATCGGCAGCCTTTAACAATAATTTACATTTCGGCGCACGACTGCCTCCACATGAATAAAATAAATCATATTTAAACAAATTTAATGGATGGATATCAGTAAATTGTTAATTTATTTTCCCGGGAAAGATAAAAATAACCTATATTTATACTCAGGAATTATCGGTATGTGAATGCACGACTGTTCCGTTAACATGTAACGAATATAGTTGAAATGTACGCGGCAAGTGCGTTTCGGGCTAACCCGCAATCCGGGCATGGAACCGGTAAGCCTGATCAAGACCGTCTGCCGCACGGACGCGGCAGCCGAGCCGCCATGGATGGCATGTTTTGCGTGTCTTGATCAGGCTTGCCGGTT
>DRJK01000116.1 GCA_011052215.1 Gammaproteobacteria bacterium | reverse complement strand
TTACTGACCAATGCGAAATATGAATCCGCCGATTGCCGGAATAATCAATGCGTAATCAACTATACACATGATAAAAAAAACTGCCGGATTACCTGCAAGGCCATTATCAATACTACCGGGCCATGGGTGAATAATGTCTTGCAGAGTATTCAACCGAAACAATCATATCCTGATATAGACCTGGTCCTGGGAACCCACATCATTATCCCTGGACAACTGACACAAGGGATGTATTATCTTGAATCGCCTGATGATAAAAGAGCCGTTTTTGTCATGCCCTGGAATAATCACATACTGACCGGGACAACAGAACGGTTATATACCGGCCGCCCCGAAGACGTAGAAGCACCTGAGGATGATATAAAATACCTGCTATCTGTCTACAATCACTATTTTGATAACCCGGTTTCAAGAAATGATGTTATTGATGCCTATGCAGGGCTACGTGTATTATTGTCAGACAACGGCAGCATGTTTTCAAGATCACGTGAAATTACCATACACCACAATGATTCACCTTCAGCCAATGTATTTACACTCTATGGCGGTAAACTGACAACTCACAGGGCGACTGCAAAACAGTTACTCAAGGTAATTAAACGTCATTTACACCGGGCATAAATCATTCGTCACACATCTTTGCCTATACCAGTTAAATTCAGTAATATTGACACTTTCCAACTATCCATAATAACCAGACACGTCAATGCCTATTCTACAGGTCAAACACCTTGAAAAGCAGTTCCCGGATGTCAGGGCGGTTGATGACGTATCATTTGACATTAACGAGGGCACCTGCTTCGGGCTACTCGGTCCCAATGGCGCAGGGAAAACAACCACTATCGAGATAATGGAAGGTATTATCCCTGCCAGTTCCGGTGAGGTTCTGTACAAGGGCCAGCCCATTGGTGAAAAATTCAAGCAGGAAGCGGGTGTGCAGTTTCAGGCCACATCCTTGCAGGAATTCATTACCGTAAATGAAACCCTCCAGCTGTTTCAAAAACTTTACGACAAAACGGTGCCCATTGAAGAATTGATTGAAACCTGTTCTCTGGGTGAATTTCTGCACCGTGACAATCGCAAATTATCGGGAGGGCAAAGACAACGCCTGCTGCTGGCCATCGCATTAATCAATGATCCGGATATTGTGTTTCTTGATGAACCCACTACCGGCCTGGATCCGCAATCACGGCGTAATTTCTGGCGTCTGATAGAAAATATCAAGGAAAGAAATAAAACAATCCTGCTCACTACGCATTACATGGAAGAAGCAGAACAACTATGTGACGAAGTAGCAATAATGGATCATGGACGCATAATCACCATGGGGAAACCTTCTGACCTGTTATCAAAATACTTCGACGATATAATTCTACAGTTACCAGTTGATGATTTTACATTAGCAAAACCACCTGAAAATTGGGATATACACAAGGATAATGGCATAATTACCATTCACACGGAAGATGTACATGCTACCATCCGATACCTTCATGAGAATGATATTGACCTGTCTCACATTGAAATCAGACCTCGTACACTTGAGGACCTTTTCCTGGAACTGACCGGCAAGGGATTACGCGGATGAAAATGAAACGCTTTCTTGCCGTGTTTCATGCACGTAACCTTGAGTTCATGCGCGACCGGGCCGCATTGGGCTGGAACCTGCTGTTTCCGGTATTGCTTGTTTTCGGATTTGCCTTTCTATATTCAGACTCAAGCAAGGATCTCTACAAGGTAGGTATTTATAATAATGTTGCCAAAGGCAAACAGGCAGTATCCGGTGCCCTGGAAAAAGGTTTCCTGAATACTCGATACATACAGTTTATTCCGGTAACAAACCTCGATAGTGCTATCGAGAAGGTTGATCATCATAAGCTTGATTTACTGCTGGATCCTGCCGGTGCCGGTCGTTACTGGATTAATTCAACCTCGCCAAAGGGCTATATAGTGGAACGAATTCTTTGGGGGGCGGATAAAAGCAAATCAGAGACCATGGTTAAACAAGTACTCAGCGGGCGTGAAATACGCTATGTCGACTGGGTCATGCCGGGCATACTTGCAATGAACATGATGTTTGGCAGCCTCTTTGGTGTCGGCTTTGTGATTGTGCGTTATCGCAAAAACGGCGTACTCAAGAGGCTCAAGGCAACACCCCTGACCGCGCTTGAATTTCTGGGTGCACAGGTCTGTTCCAGGCTTTTACTCACGATTACAGTGGCTGTATTTGTGTATTTTGGCACTGATTTTTTCATCAATTTTATCATGCTGGGTTCTTATGGCACCCTGCTGCTGGTCTATCTACTGGGTGGGTTAAGCCTGATCAGCCTGGCACTGATACTCGCGGCACGAACAGAAAGTGAGGAATTTGCCGGCGGAGTACTCAACCTGATCGTCTGGCCAATGATGATTTTTTCCGGGGTATGGTTCTCTCTGGACGGGCTGCACCCGGCGGCACAAAATTTTGCACAACTGTTACCGCTTACTCATCTGGTCAATGCCGCCAGGGCCGTCATGAACGATGGCGCCGGGCTGACCGATATCCTGCCACAACTCATTACACTGGCGGGTATGAGTGTCGTATTTATGATTATCGGTGCCTGCTTGTTTAAATGGAAGTAATCAAAACCAGACAAACCGCCGCCAGCGTGACTCAAATACGCGGCTAAACAAGGTTTCAGGAAATATAATATTTGTGGGTATTTGCGGCTGAATGACGGGTTTGAAAAATATCACTGTTGTCCCGTTACCCCATGTCGAATGTAGTTGAAATGTAAGAGGCAAGTGCATTTCGGGTTAACCTGCAATCCGGACATGAAACCGGCAAGCCTGATCAAGACACGCAAAAACATGCCATCCATGGCGGCTCGGCTGCCGCGTCCGTGCGGCAGA
>DRJK01000115.1 GCA_011052215.1 Gammaproteobacteria bacterium | reverse complement strand
GGGCACAGACTGAACCGTTGTAGCAGGCGATTGCTCACCAGGGCTGCCTGCATTATTAGCATCAATTATTTTTTCCGCCTGGTTTGCATCAAAAAACATCGGAAACAATTGTTGCCTGTATGCATATCCAAGTGATATACCGACGACGACTGCTATGGTGATTCCGTATCGAAAAATCTGGCGCGCCATACTCATGTCAATTTCTCCATTAATTCTTACCGGCCCGGAACAGCATTGGCTATCTCGGGATACAGACCGCTTGCAAAGGTATTTATTTCACGAGCCGCCTTGCAGTTGGGCCAAAGCTCAAATACAGAAAGGCCCTCACTGAGTGAACGGCGATAGATTGTTCTCTGAAAAAGTCGGTGGGGATACAATGTAACACCTGACAAGGTCTTTATCGCCTCTTCCGCCTCATCAGACTCTCTCACCGCATGATGGGTATCGGCCCGGTTAATAAATGCCAGGATTTCAGGATGGTTCTCCCCGCTGACTGCGTCCTTGATCATTTTCAAAAAACGTTGTGTTGCCCAGACATCCGGCTGACTGGGAGGCACAGGAATAATCACCCTGTCCGCCACACCGATGGCCTCTTTCATTCTGGGCATGTTTGCCACGCCCACGTCAACGATGACTTCTCCAGGATGGTATTTTAAATGTTCAGCAAGACTTTCCTGCGCAAGATAAACCTGCAATGGGGGTGAGTAGCCCTCCTCACGCCTGACTGTAGCAACATCTGATAATGTCATTTGCGGGTCAAGGTCGTAGGCAGCAACGGGGTGTCCCTTTTTTAATAACCAGACACCCAGGTTGAAGGCCACCGTACTTTTACCAGAACCCCCTTTCAGGTTCGCTATGACTGTTATCATCCGGTTTTCATTCCCCCACTACATAGTATCGTTAATTGCCATGACAGGTGATGGATAACGGCGTGACCCGGAATTCATTTGCATGCCACCCGACAGTTGCATAAGGGTAAACAGTGTTCTCAGATCATTATAACTCCCGCCAAAATGGATATTTACCCAGAAGGTGCCATCCGGCGCAATGCCGCCCCTCATATTTCCCCATGGACCACGGTAATTTGATACCCCGGACATCGGCGAATAACGCCATGGGTTGGACCGCCCAACCGGGTAATACCCCGGCCACGCTTGGTAGTAGGGGAAATAGTAATATTGACCGGCGTTACCTGGATAGAAAGGACGTGAAAAAGGCCCCATCCACGGAGAGACAGATTGATAGCCAGCCGCCATTATACTGCCGGTCATCCCGCCATAAACCAGTGATACACCTATGCATAGTTTTATTACAAACCCGGACAATTTGGTTGACTTACGATATAACATCTATAATCCCTAATTCAGAAAACCGGTTTTCCTTACAGGAAATGTGTTTCGAGGCTGATTATCCCAACGGACGTAACGATTTCTCACGGGATTTGCCTGTTGGATATAAGCACGCTTGTTACGCATCTGCGGCTGTGGCCACGCCGTCCTGTTAACAGGTTTCGCCCGTCTTCTATGGTTGTCGGGTACCTGCCACACATGTGGCCTGTAGGGTGCTTGCGCAGTCTGTTGATACTTGTAACGGGAAGTATTAAATACGGGCCTTGCCCCCCCCTGATATCGTGTCACCTTCTGCGGATACCCCGGGTAACGATACCTGACAATATTCCGGTTTGGGTAGGCCCGCCCGGCATTCCAGCGACCTGTGTAACCTGAATGCCTGGCATTCGATCTGTAGGCAAAACGGGCAGGCGGCGCTGGACGATACATCGGTGGACGGTAGGATGTATTCCGTTGTGGCATCTGCCATCGGGCCATCGGCACAGGACGCGGTGGCATTCGATAGGCGTAGGGATTCATCGGTGGAGGCCTGTTTTGCATACCAGGTTGATAGTAAGGGTAGCCCGGTCGATTGAATCTCCCTGCATACGCCAACGGAGACATGCCTCTTCTGGCAGACGGCCCGTTATTATAAGCAAACCTCTGTGGTCTCCGCCATCGTGCCACGGGTGCCGGTCGCGGCCGCATGCGATAGGCATAGGGGTTCATCGGTGGAGGTCCGTTTTGCATACCAGGCCGATAATAAGGGTAACCCGGTCGAGTGAATCTTCCTGCATACGCCAACGGTGGCATGCCTCTCCTGGCAGACGGCCCGTTATTATAAGCAAACCTCTGTGGTCCCCGCCATCGTGCCATGGGTGCCGGTCGCGGCCGCATGCGATAGACATAGGGGTTCATCGGTGGAGGCCTGTTTTGCATGCCGTGCTGAAAAGCGGGATAAACGGACCCTCTTTGCGGGCCTTGCCACCGAACCATGGGCGCAGGGTGTGGTGGCGGTCGATAGACATAGGGTCTCAGGGGAGGATACATGGCATTAAAAGGGTAGCGATAACCGGGATAGGGTTGTCGGTTGAATCCTGGAACGGCCATTCCGGATGGCACCTGGAATCGTGATGCCACAAACCTCGGACGATAGATGTTTCCGGAATTCCACATGGGCGGCAACGGTGGTGCCAGACGTTGCCAGGGGTAATTAACGGTATCAGGATAAAATGCTCTGCCAGTACTGTTCGCCTGTATTATTAATGGCAAAAAAGCTATAGCCGCCACAAAAAGTGATAACGTTTTTTTCATTCCCTGGTCCTCTCTATAATAAATTTTTTGTTTATTGACGGATAAAATTATTTGCGATTGGTCGCGTCAAGTTTCACTTCTTTATAATCCGATGGAACTTTAAATATCCCGGCAGGTTGCTTGCCTGTTTTGATATTCCGTAACTCACGAATATAGCCACCTTGCATCACTTCCTTGATGATAATACCTAATTCAGGATCATACCATTGAAATGATTTTTCAGAATACCCGTCTGGCCGGGTCACCTGTATAACCCATTTCTCGGTATGCCGGCCGGCAGCCATCTCATTACCCATATGAATTAATTCTTCCGCACTGCCATCAGGGAAAAACTGCCTCAGAACCTGCCCGCGCTTCACATCTATCCACATCAGAGCCTTGATCGTACGTCCCTGCTCCTGTTGGCTGACTTCCCATTTGTCTGTCAATCGCCCACCAATCTTTTCCTTTGCCAGCAGTTTACATTTTTCATCCTTGACGCCCTTACAAGGATTGAATGTCCCTGACTCTTTTTTTTGCAACCCTGTTTTCAGAAAAACACCTTTGGTCAACCGATAGGTTTTTTGTTGTGGTAAAATAAAATAGCGCTCTCCCTTATCCTGGTGATAGATTTCTATAACCCTTTGCTGGTTATAAACATATTCCCGGCGTACTACAGCCTGGCCCACATTCATTTTTGCAACCATCGTCTGGCCATTGGGGTATTGTTGCAGGGCATCTGCAGAGAATTCCATACCGGCTGCGAGACTCGTTTGATATGCCAAAACAAGACCAAAGTTCACGAGATAATTTAGCGTGCGGGCAATCGTCATGCTGGAAACCTTTTTCATGTTAATAAAATCAAAACAAGGCACTTCCCTGTGCCACAAAATCGATACTTCCAACTATTTACCTGATTTGGGTGCCGGTGGAACAGGTGGCGGTGCCATCATAGGGGCATAGCCGGGATAACCATAGCCATACCCGGGATAACCCCCACCATAACCAGGGTAACCGCCACCGTATCCGGGATAACCATAGCCCTGTCCACGACCATAACCGTAACCATTACCATAGCCCTGTCCACGACCATTGAAGTTGAATGACATACTGCCGTCACCCCAGCCATTGCCATTACCCCAGCCATTACCATTACCATTACCATTACCATTACCCCAACCATTGTTGTTCCATGGACCGCCACCATTCCACGGCCCACCACCCCAGGGACCACCGCCCCAGGGCCCGCCCCACCATGCCTGGGCAGAACTGAGCGGTGCGGTGGCCATCCCGAGAACGGCAACAATAGATAATACCTTAAGCATTTTATTCATCATAAATCCCTCCATTACATTGGATGTCATTCATAGCCTGTACAGCACCATGAATGCCTGTGACTCCATCAGTGCACATCTTCTAACAGGTGGAGCTTACCTGTACAAAGCACATTTCCTGTTTTTATGTGCCGGCCCAATCATGGCCGGCCCTATAAAAATTTCCCGTATAAACACAGGATCACGAAACCTGTTATCCGTCTACCAGCATGCTCCAGTTTAAAATTCTGATGTTGATTCATGTCAATAAATCCGGTTATTCAACATCTCTGCTACCAGCCAAAAAAAGGAAAAGCAAAACCTGAACCCGGACCACCAAAATCCGGGAAACCAGAACCCGTACCCGGAAATGAGTAGGGATTCCAGTTGCCATACGGTTGGTATGGTTGAAGATAACCATAGTCCGGCTTTGAGTAAGGTGCGTAAGGGTAAGGCCCCGAATAGGGATAATAGGCCGGCGGGCCATATCCGGGAGAGGCGAGGCCATGCGGGTTTCTTCTCACAGAATCTTTTTGCCCGGGCCTCTGTGTACGCGGAATATTGCCCCAGGGGCGTCGAATATTACCCTCATGCCAGGTGTTGTCACGGGTAGTAGACCAGATATTACTATCCGAATCAGCAGCAGTGGCCATACCTGACATCATCAGGAATGCAATTGCAAAATACAGTATGCTGAAAAAAAAGAAGCGTACCCTTTTTTGTTGCACCATGATTGCTCGATCCTTTTGCGATAAATGTTAAACCGGCAGTTATCTGTACCCGTTTCCCGGTGGATAGTAACCATACGGCATGTACCCGGGATAAACAGGTTGCTGCGGGTAGCCATATCCATCCTGATACTGCTGAAACTGACCTGACTGCGGATAGTGATTGTAGCCAGGCGGATAGGTTTCATACAACTGTTGTACCGGGTAAGCCGGGCCTGTCTCCTGCACCCCTTCCTGATAATCAGGCACAGGCGGCATTTGCAAAGATTCAGATTGATAAGGCCCAGGTGGTGGTGGCGCCATTTCGGGCAGACGATTCTGTGTAGCATAGTCACCTGATGGTGTACCCAGAGAATAGCCGTTTCGTGCAAACACCTGTCCTGAAACCACGAACAACGTGACAAAAAGCCCCAATATCATAAATTTATTTTCTTGCATTTGTAATCCTTAACCTGCAATTCGCTACCATCATCAATCCTGTTCATTCATCCATATCAGTTTTCAGCCTGATACCACGCCGTGTTCGCCCTGTTTTTTTACCGGTCGAGGTCACCGGTTTACCTGTTTTTTCTACGGTAACCTTACTTGCTGTTTTCTTTTTTGCCACAGATTTTTTCTTCACGACAGCTTTCTTCGTGGTCACTTTTTTTGCAACGGTTTTCCTGGCCGGTACCTTCATGGTTGACGCCTTTTTTACCGCCGGTTTTTCTGCTGCCTCTTTTTCAGTTACAGCAGCCACCGCCGTTTCAGGCAACCCGCTATCGGCACCCTGGCCAGTTTCTGCTTCCTGTTCAGCCGCTGGCTCCGCTTGTTCCCTGGCAGAGACACTCACGTCTTTTTCTGTCGTGGGGTCTCCGGCATCGGCAGATCCGGGTTCTGCCTCTCTGCCACCTGATGGTGTTACCGGTGCAGGGGTGACTGGCGGAACATTCGGGGGACTGCCGGAACCCGGGGTATGATCATCGGGACTCTTTTTAAATATTGCCAGAATCCTGCCCAGCAACATACGCACAAGAAAGTAAATGGCCCTGAGGGCATAGAATATCCAGGTAAGCAATGTGATAGTTTTTGACCAGGCAAGCATCCATAACGGTAGCCCGGCTGAAGTCGCCGGTTTTACTGGCTCTTCAGGCATATCCTGACCTATCAGTATATAGAACTGTTTCCTGGCAGAGATACAACCCAGCGGAATCACAACAAGTGTCAATATGGTAGCCACCGCCGTGCCGAACAACAGACTCACGGCCATGCCCTGAAATATGGGGTCTGTAATAATGGCAATGGCACCCGCCATCAAGGTTAATGCCGTTATAAAAATCGGGCGCATCCTGATTTGCCCTGCATTCATGACGGCAACCCTGATATCAACACCGTTTTTCAGTTCATGAATGACGAACTCAACCAGCAGTATCGAATTTCGCACAATAATACCTGCCAGTGCGATAAACCCGATCATCGATGTTGCCGTAAACTCGGCATTCATAACCCAGTGACCGGGAATAATACCAATCAGGGTCAGTGGTATCGGTGCCATGATCAGGCCGCCCAGTTTGAAGTTTTTAAACTCCCAGACAATCAGACCATAGATCAATAACAGGGCAGCCATGAACGCCATACCCATATCCCGGAAGGTTTCATAGGTCACTGTCCACTCCCCGGTCCATTCAAGTCCGGAGATATTATCGGTATCCGGTGGCCCCAGCAAACCATTTGGCATACCGGTGATGGTGACACCATCCGGCGTTTTATAATTTTTCAGCAAGTCTTCAACATCAAACATGCCATAAATCGGCGCGCCAAGACGGCCCTCCATCTCGCCGGTCACATATTCAACGTTCCGCAGATCCTTGTGATAAATAATATGCTCGGATTGAGCCTGGACAAACCGCCCCAGTTCAGCAAGCGGAATTATTTCCCCTGATATCCGGCTTTTTATCGGCAAGGTTTCAAGGCGCTTTATCTGTGCCCGTGCAGCCATGGGAACCTGAATAACAATATAGGTCGGCTCAAGAACAACCGTGCGTTTAATATCACCCAGTTTGTATCCACCCAGGGCCATTTCAAGATTGCGATTTATCATATCAACCGAGATTCCACGCCTGACGGCCTTTTCAGTATCGACTTCAAAGCGCCAGTAGTTATGTGGCTCGATCATGTAATTGTCGACATCCACCACACCCGGTGCCTGGCTGAACATTTTCGTCATGTCCTCGGCGACCTTTCGGCGGATCTCCGCAGTCGGTCCGTATATTTCTGCAACAACAGTCTGCAAAACGGGTGGGCCAGGTGGCATTTCAACGACCTGTATCCTGACGCCCGAGGCCTTGATATCGTCATGACCGGTAATGTAATTGTTCAGTATATGACGTGCAGCAACGGCTATTTCATGACTGGGTCGCTGCCGCGCCTTTTTGTCCAGCAACATAACCTGAATATCCGCCTCCCAGGGTTGCTGACGTAAATAATAATGCCGCACCATACCATTGAAATTAAAGGGCGAAGCCGTTCCTGTATAGGTTTGCAAGGCCGTCACTTCAGGTATGTTTTTCAGGGCATCGGCAAATTGCGCAGTGACATTGGCAGTGACCGGCAGTGCCGTACCCTCAGGCATGTTGATTACAACATTAAACTCCGGCTTGTTATCAAACGGCAACATCTTGACCGTCACCGCATTGGTATAAAACATCGCACAAGCCAGAAATGTAAGTGCAATCAATGTATATAAAAAGACATAGCTCAACCGGCCACCATTGCATAATGGCTTCATGCAGGGATGGTAAAAACGCCCGATGAGTTCATTGATTTTATGTTCACGTTGCTCAGCTCTCTCCAGCGCCTTTAATTTTGGACGCACTCGCATGGCCAGCCAGGGTGCAAAAATAAAGGCCGCCAACAGGGAGAAAAACATTGCTGACGCCCCGAGAACGGGAATGGGTCGCATATACGGCCCCATCAAGCCACTGACAACACCCATTGGCAACATCGCCGCGATGATAGCCAGGGTAGCAAGAATGGTCGGGTTGCCGACCTCGCGCACTGCATCAATAGCAATATCAACTGTGGTACGCCCCGCGCGCAACCACCGCCGGAATATATTCTCGACCACCACAGTCGCATCGTCCACCAGAATACCAATGGAAAAAACCAGCGCGAACAGACTGACACGGTCAATCGTATAGTCGAGCACCCAGGCTGACCAGACAGTAATCAGTATAACGATGGGAATAATGGTTATCACAACCGATGCGGCACGCAGACCCAAGCCGATAAGGCATAAAATACTGACGGCAACCGCTGCTTCAAATAACGCCATCAGCAACTCATTGACCTTGTCATCTGCGCTCTTGCCATAGTCACGTGTTATTTCGACGTGAACATTGGACGGTATCAAGCGCCCCTTCAAACTATCCAGTTTTTTAATGATGGCCTTTGATATCGTAACGCCATTGCTACCAATTTTTTTGGCTATGGAAATGGTGACTGCCGGTGATCCATTGGCCCGTGCTGAATTTTTGTTTCGTGCTACCCCCGAATAAAATGTCACCATCTTTTCTGTTTCAGAGGGTGCTTCAAAAACATTGGCCACGTCCCTGACATATACAGGCATGCCCTTTTTGATAGCCACCACCAGACGTGAAACTTCTTCTGCCGAGCGGAGAAAAGACCCGGTATAAACCCGAAAAGAGGTGTTACCCCCTTCGACACTGCCCGCCGGTTTTTCCGAGTTGGCTGTACGGATGGTATTGGCAACCTCTTCGATACTGACACCAAACCCACTCAGTCTTTCGGCAGATACTTCAACCCTGATCTGCTCTGTACGGCCACCGGTGACAAAACCCTTGCCGGTATCAGGCACCTCTTTAATGCGTTGCAATACATCCAGTGCGAGGGTCCGCAGCAGGCCATCATCCAGTTCATCCGACCATAGGGTAACCGTGACTACCGGCACATCATCGATACCGATGGGTTTAACAAGGGGAGGTTTTACACCCGGGGGCATCCTGTCCAGGTTGGATTGCAATTTATCGTGCACCTTTACGATAGAATTTTCGAGATTTTCACCTACCTTGAATCGCACGGTCACAATGGCATCACCGCGGCGACTGGCAGAGTACACATGCCGTACGCCCGGTATTTCACTCATGATTCTTTCCAGCGGATCAGTCACCAGACTGGCAACCTGTTCAGGAGAGGCCCCGGGGTACTGTATAAAGATATCCACCATCGGTACGGAAATCTTCGGATCTTCCTGCCTGGGCGTAAAGAACAACCCTAATAAACCCAGGGCAAGGGCCGCCATCATCAACAGCGGGGTTACGGGGGAATTGATGAAGGCACGGGCCGTCTTGCCTGCCAGACCCAGGTGTTCGGTGTCCAGCTTTTCAATTTCCTGCTGGTTGTTTGCAGAACCTTTTTTTTCTGATTCTTCGTTCATCGAACTACATGCCTTAATATTTTTTCCTGGTCTTACCAACCCGGATTTGTATTTGTTATCTCAGCCCGACACAATACCGATCGGATGATTCTCCTGTCATTGGGAAACAGGGGGCCGCACAGATTGTCCCGGCGACCAGCCTGATGAAATATTCGCCGGAGGATTTGCCAGAATACGGTCATTCCGGTGCAGCCCGGATAATACCGCCACCCTGTCTTGACTAACCTTCTCTCCAAGACGTACATAACGTAATTCTGCTTTACCATTTGAATCCAGCCGATAAATTGCTGGCAAGCTGCCACGCCAGCGAACAGCACTTTCAGGGATTAAAATAACATCACTTGCAGGTGCGCTGGTGTCCGTGATCATGACCTCTGCATACATACCAGGGGCACCCGGCACATTTTCAGGCAAGTCAAATTTAACGGTTACTGTGTGACGCTGCACATCCGCCATCGGGAAAATCCGGGCGACCCGTACATTCAGATATTGATTGCCCACGTCCAGCCGGGCGGGTACAACCATACCGGGTTTGATCCCGGACATAAGACGGGCAGGCACATCGACCTTGAGTTGCAGTTTCATGGTATCGGCAAACTTCAGCAGGGGTTGACCGGGTTGGACCGTGTCACCAACCTCAACCAGCTTCTCTACGATCAAACCGGAGAAGGGTGATATAGCCCTTGTGTCCCTCAGTTTTGCATCCACCTCTTCAAGTTTTGACCGTGCCCTGATCACCCTGGCCTGCGCCTGGCTTACGGCTGCCCCACGGGAATACAGGTCGGCGTGTCTGTCCATGGCCGGATTCCCGTATCCCATTCCGCTGCCTAACTGGCGCGTGAAGAACTGGTCAAACATGGAAGGCATGCCCATACCCGGGCTGCGATTAATATTCCTTGACTGGGGTGAAAGCATTTCCCGGGTATACTGTACTTGTGCATTGCGCACAGTTGTGTCGGCGTTGTTTAACTCGGCTATTGCAGAATGTCTTTGCGCGAGCAGGTCATCATCATCTATCGCGACAAGCACCTGCCCCTGCTCCAGATAGTCACCTTCTGAACCGGCAATAAACTCAACCCTGCCCTGAATCTGTGCGGACAGTGTAATATCCTTATAAGGTATAACCGTACCACCCAGCTTGATCGTGCTACTCATGGACGTCACATGAACCATGTATATGGAATGCTGGTCGTAACCCTGTGCCGGCTGATTACCCGTCCGCCGCTGAACAGGTACCGGGTAACCGGATTGCCCTGCCATTGACGGCCTGTAGGGTGTGTTATTTACAGATGGATACCGGTTAGCCGGCGTATCTGGATAACCCCGGGTATTGCTTACAGTATTTTGCTGACCATCACCATAATAAGGTGCCGCCACAGCAACAACTGTTACAGTCAATGCACATGAAATTAAGAAGCCTTTAGGAAAAATTGTTGTTTTCATTGTTGGTTTTACCTGTCTAGTCCTGTCATGCACCGAAACCATGCCCGGCAATGGTTATTGAACCTGTACTACAGACAATGCGATCAGGCACGCCCCATAGCTGTAAAGCTTTTAATAAAAGGCCCTGCCATTCTCGGATCTTTGATCATGGCACCATAATCACCAACATTAAACTTTATCTTGCGTGAAGTATAGGCAATCCCGAGCCCCATCATGCCGGGTGGTTTTTTCATCCATTTTGACCAGGTATCCGGTGTGGCACGTAAGTCCCAGTTCAGTGTTTCTCCCTGATAGGTGCCGGCACTGACCGCCCTTCCATTCTCGACTGTCAGAACGCCAATCGGGGAATCGTCCCCGTCAAAGCCATAACCAATCACTGAATTAAACTGGATAGCAGCCAGCTTGTCAGCCAGATCGGGGTCTGCATTCCACTGAACCATGTAAGAATTCATCCATTCCTCTGAAAACATATCTGTCATGTTCTTGTCCTCACTTACTGTTTGATAGTTATCATACAAAACGGCCATGGGTAATAACCATTACAGCCACCATATTATGATAAAATTTATTTTTTTGATCCGTGCCGGCATTAATCACCGACGACGAACACATTTAAAATCTGACAATTTCAGCCCCGGAATTTCAGGATTAGTATCTCAGGGCAGTGTTGCATAACATCCCAGTAACCGCAATTGACATGAAATAATGGCTATTTTATCGTCTATTTATATTATTAATTATTAACCTTGTCGCAGAAAACCTCATGAAGCATTTCGATCATGCCCAACATTCGGTCATCACTTAGTCTGTAATACACTTTCTTGGCTTCCTTTGTGGATACCAGCATACCCTTGTCTCGCAGACCCGATAAATGGTGGGAGACATTACTCTGCGTACTGCCAACCCTGTCTGCCAGGTCCCTGACCGAAAGTGACTCATAACTTAACGTACACAGGATTTTCAGCCGTAGCGGGTGCGACAGTGCCTTCAGCGACATTGCTGCACAATCGAATTGTTTCTCACTCATAGCCGTTACCTGAATCTGAAAATCTGTTAACTCGTTTTAAAAATTTAACACCTCATCAACCCGTTTTTGCAATCTCCGTTCAGATCGTCCCTGTCATCACAAAGTGACTTGCTGGTGCGTCCCTTATTTATTTTACCTGCACGGTCTGCCTCTATCGTAGATTGACCTGTGGTGTTCCCTTAAAATCAAGCCAGCTTTTAACCCCCTTCTCACCTGAGGCAAGATATGTGGGTTAAGGCTGGCTATCATTTACAATTAACCATGTTACTCAAAAAAGCGTTACTTACTTCTTTGGAGCAGCAGGTGCTACGGGTGCACCGTAAGGGGCATAACCGTATGGAGCTGGAGCATAACCATAAGGAGCGCCATAAGGAGCACCATAACCATAAGGAGCGCCATAGCCATTTCTATTTCCATAGCCATTTCTATTTCCATAGCCATTTC
>DRJK01000114.1 GCA_011052215.1 Gammaproteobacteria bacterium | reverse complement strand
GGCATCCTTATAAAAAATCTTTCGAAGTCGGGCGAGCTGCTGACCAACTGCCTGCGCGTTACCATTGGCAAACCTGAAGAGAATGACAGGTTTATTGAGGCCATCAGGGCATACAGCGGGTTGTGTTGATTGATAAAGCAATAAATATTTTATTATGGTCTGGCAATTGTTTACCCGGAATCCTGCCGATGGCTATGAAATACAATTATTTAAAGGGTCTTGATCCTTTGCTTATGCCAGGTATACAGTCATGATGTTATCCAGTGTTCATGTTAAAATCATTGTTTTTTTATTGGCCGGATTTGTATCAGGCTATGCCGGGAATATTTATGCCATTGATCAGAAGACGGGGATTGATGAGCAGGCACAATTACCATTTTGGGAGGTCAGTACAGGTGGTATGAGCCTGCGTCTGATTCAACGTCTGCCTATCCAGTCGCGCGGCTATTTTCTGGCACGTGGATTCAATGCAACACAGGCTGAACGCATAGCACGAAGCTGTATTTTTCAGACCGTATTCAAAAATACATCACAGGGTGGTCAGCCAGGCAAGGCAAGTACGCTCGAGTACAACTTGAATGACTGGCGGGTTATATATAAAGGCAAAAAAAGAAAAATGAAAACACGGCAAGACTGGGCCAGTGAATGGCGTGCTGAAAAGGTAAGTAAACCCGCACAGATTGCATTTGAATGGTCATTGTATCCTACCAGTCAACAATACAAGCCCGGCGACTATAATTGGGGTATGTCTGTTTTCAACCTGGAGCCGGGCTCAAGGTTTGATCTTGAGATCACCTGGATGCAGTATGGCAGGAAAAACACTGCCATCATAAAAAATATGGAATGCGCACCGGATATTAACCCCCAACCAACAGAAGCCCTGTGATATGAAAAATATTTTCTATATATTGATAATGATTGTTTCTTTAACAGGTATGTCCCTGGCAATGGCAGGGGAAAAGAAACAGACCTTGCCGGCAGTGGCAAAACCCTTCAAGGCACCGGAGTTTGCCCTCAAGGATGAAAATGATATTACCTATCGTTTGTCAGATTTTCGTGGCAAGGTCGTGCTCATCAACTTCTGGGCAACATGGTGCCCTCCCTGCCGAATCGAGATGCCATCCATTGAGCGTTTGTGGCAAAAAGTAAAGGGCAAGGGTGTTGTCATCCTCGCGATCAATGTCGGCGAAAGTGCTGATACCGTGTTCAAATTTACCGGTCAGCTTCAATTGAGTTTTCCGATACCGATGGATACAAAGGGTGAGGTTATAAAAAAATATCCAGCAGCAGGTTTACCGACGACGTATATAGTCAGTCCTGCAGGCATGGTAACCCATCGTGCTGTGGGTAGCCGGGAATGGGATGACCCGGTCTTGATGAAGCAGTTGATGGCAATGCGCATCCCGAACCGGAACGGGAAATGACAGGCCAACCGAACCCGTCGATGCAAACCTGTCAGATGCCAGGAGTCTGTCCGAAAACAGACGGTTCCCTGGCAGCACTTACTTGCGTAGATTGGTGAAGGTGATAACCGGCCTCTGTGCAACAGTAATACTGGCGGTGAATTTTCTTTTTTCGCGTTGTCCAGCAAGTTTTATAATACTTCCCGGTTTTTGTTTGGCAACGGCGTCCAGCAGGCTGCGAACATCATAGACAGGTTTCCTGTTTACCGACAGGAGAATATCCCCCGGTTTCAGGCCTGCCTTTAATGCCGGACCATCTTCAAAAATACCAGTAATAATGACACCCCCCGGGGCAGGAATATTCAGTGATTGGGCCAGATCAACGGGGACATTGCGCATGCGGATACCGAGCCAGCCACGAACCACGTGCCCTTTCTCGATAATCTGGGTCATGACATCACGGACCAGGTTGATCGGGATGGCAAAACCGATTCCCTGTGAACCGCCGCTTCTGCTGAATATGGCCGAGTTGATACCGATTAATTCACCGCGCGGATTCACCAGGGTTCCACCCGAGTTACCAGGATTGATTGCAGCATCGGTCTGGATAAAGTTCTCGAAGGTATTCAGTCCCAGTCGTTTGCGTCCAGTGGCACTGATAATACCCTGTGTTACTGTCTGGCCGACTCCGAATGGATTGCCAATCGCCAGTACCACATCACCCACTTCAATGTTGTCTGAGTCCCCAACCGTGATGCCAGGCAGCTTGTCGAGTTGTATTTTCAGTACGGCCAGGTCGGTTTCGGGGTCTGTACCAATGATCTTTGCCATGGCATTGCGACCATCTGTCAACAATACCTGTATTTCCTGTGCACCGGATATCACATGGTTATTGGTGATGATGTGCCCCTGTGAGGTCATGATTACACCCGAACCCAGACTGGTTTGCAGTTCTGATCTCTCAGGTGTTGTTCCATTGAAATAATACTTAAGGATATCTTCAGTAGTTGGTTGTTTGGCGACGACCTTGGCCGTGTATATGTTTACAACCGAAGGCGATGCCTGTTTGACTGCCGTTGAATATGAAAAAGGTGCAGTTTGATCAGAATGTGTAACGGCGCGCTCAGTTTTTGTCGGGGAATGCTGACGAATTTCGATCTTCGGGCGGATATTCTGTACCAGTTCCGGTTTCATAATCAGGATAACAAAGGCAGCTGCCAGACCGATGGTGGCAAACTGAAACAGGAACAGGATGATTTGCTTAAATTTTCTCACTGATATTTGCGTCTAAATGAAAAGTGTACTCTATTATTATGTAGAATTAGATTTCACGCAACGGGAAGTGACATGGCCAATCTGAATACGATCCTGAATTATACGAATGAATTGCTTTCCATCACACAGTTTGATGATTATTGCCCAAATGGGCTTCAGGTGCAGGGCAAGGCAGAGGTGAAGAGGTTAGCAGGTGGCGTTACAGCCTGTAAGGAGTTGATTAATAAGGCGATTAAGAGTGATGCCGATGCTATCCTTGTCCACCACGGCTACTTCTGGAAGGGAGAGGAGCCGACGATTACAGGGATGAAGTATGAGCGCATCAGGTGTTTGATTGAGTCCGGTATTTCCTTACTGGCCTACCATCTGCCACTTGATGCCCATCCCGAATACGGTAATAACGCCAGATTGGCCTCATTATTAGGGATTAGCGCCGAAGGTGGTTTCGCCCGAAATGGCCTGGTCGATATTGCACAATACGGGCGTTTCAACCCGGGCCTGAGCCGTGATGAGCTGTCAGAGCGGCTTATAACAGTACTCAACCGCGAACCCCTGGTTATTGCCGGACACGACAGAAAGATCGAGACAGTGGGACTGTGTACCGGAGCGGCCCAATCCTGTATTGACGAGGCGGCCTCATTGGGGCTGGATGCCTATATTACAGGTGAGGTTTCCGAGCACACATTTCACACCGCCCGGGAACTGGGCATCAATTTCTATGCGGCGGGTCATCATGCCACCGAGCGCTATGGCGTTATGGCGCTCGGGCAACACCTGTCCGGACACTTTGATATAGAGTTCCAGTTTATTGATATTGATAATCCGGTTTAACCTCCGGGGGTTAAACTTCCCCGTCGGAGGGACAAAAAAAGCCGCAGGAGTGGCTTTGTACACGGATGTACTTATGCCACGAACATGCTGTTGATTAAATAACTCGCGGCCATGGGACCGTTTATTTATACTTCATAAAGAATGGCCCTTTGGTCACTGCTGTAATTTAATATCCCTGCAAAAATAAATTTATTCTGATGCCGTGTCTTTTTGAAAATATTCAAAGGCAAAAAATATATTGATCCAGGAAGAAATTATTTTCTGATCATAATAATTTTTATATTTTCATACATTGTTGTCCCGTTAATTTTATAAAGCACATAACAATGTGAGGACATGGAATCGGCGAGCCTGATCAAGACCGTCTGCCGCACGGATGCGGCAGCCGAGCCGCCATGGATGGCATATTTTGCGTGTCTTGATCAGGCTTGCCGGTTTCATGT
>DRJK01000113.1 GCA_011052215.1 Gammaproteobacteria bacterium | reverse complement strand
TGTTGCCCACATTCAAATTCAGCTAACCGTTTCTTCTCCTTTTTTGCAGGGCGCTATCGCAAGCGTTTTGAAAAAAAGGGGTTTGAGCCATCACAGAAGCAGTTGATGGAGGGACTGGAACAGGCTGGATACCAGGATGCCACAATTCTTGAGATTGGTAGTGGCGTAGGGTATCTACATCAGACCCTGCTGGAGCAAGGGGCATTATCGGCCATTGGTGTTGATCTGGCATCGAAAATGATCATAGAGGCACAACATTGGGCAGAAGAGCGCCAGCTTTCCGACAGAACGGAATATGTCGAAGGTGACTTCATGGAAATCAACGAGTCACTGCCTGCTGCTGATATCACCATACTTGATAAGGTGGTTTGCTGTTATCCCGATGCTGATGGTCTGGTGCATGCCTCGTTAAACAAAACCCGCCGTGTTTATGCCCTGACCTACCCGAGAAACCGCTGGTATATCCGGGTGGTGATGGAACTTATGGCCCTGATACTGAAAATCGCACGTTCTGATTTTCGCTCTTATGTGCATAACCCGGAACTGATTGAGAAGTGGGTTACTGAAGCGGGTTTCGACAAGGCATACCAGAACACCAGTTTGATCTGGTTGACGCAGGTGTATGTGAAAATGTAGGAGCGGCGCTTCTACAAAGGGGCCAAAATAATTGCGTATAATAATTACTCGCCAGAAGAAAGAATCACCATGGAAGACAAAAACCGTAAAGAATTTATTCGCCAGGTGTTTAACACAGTGTGCGAACAATATGGCACGGGTTCGTTGCGATTCTTTGAGAACGCAGCCTCCCATCTGCCTGCTTTGCTTAATTTAAATGGTGATGAAAATATTCTCGATATCGCAACCGGCACGGGCCTGGATGAGGTCAATGAACTGGCTGATGAAGAAGGCATCTACTTCAATGTAGAAGTTATTCACACTATAGGCGAGAAGGCTGGTTAAAGTGCCCATAAAACGTAAAACGTAAATCTTTCTATATTTATCTGAATTTAAGCTTTTTTTCTTTATAAAAAACAGGTTATACTCGCGCACGCTACATACTCTCCCTGGTTTTTGTCAGAAGTACGATCCAAACTCTCCTGTTGATTACCTCGTAAGATCTTGTAACACACTATTTTTTTTATTTATTGAGGTATTTATCATGGCAACAGGAACCGTTAAATGGTTTAACGAATCCAAAGGCTTCGGCTTTATCACTCCATCAGATGGCACCAAAGACGTTTTTGTCCATTTTTCTGCTATCGCCAGTGATGGCTTCCGTACACTCGCTGAAGGTCAGGAAGTTACCTTCGACGTTGAAGACGGAGCAAAAGGCCCAACAGCAGTAAACGTACAGACCTGAACACTTAGTTCACTCGAAGTACGAAAAAGCCTCACGAGTTTGTGAGGCTTTTTTATTGGTAGCAACAAGGCTCAATAAGGAGATGAAAGCCTGTTAGAAATCACTACTCGGCAGCATTATCTGTAAGCATCATTTCTCTCAGTTCATTTACTATATTACGGTAGTCGGCTGCCAGTTGTTTGGCAACAATCATCTGAAAATGATGCGGCAGGCGGGTATTGTATTGAAAAAGCAAATTAAATGCCGAACTCGGTAAAAAGGCGGCTTTTACTTTTCCTTTGGCATGACAGGACACAATAGGGCGATGGTGGGCTATCAAACTATGCAGGCCTATCATACTACCCGCTCCCAATGTTGAAACACGTTGCAGTCCACGCTCTGTATCTTTTTCGTGAGTGATTTCAATTTCACCCTCGAGAATTACATAGAAGGTATCAGCACTGCCTTCTTCAGATATAAACAGATGTTTATCGGGATAGTCTTTAACCACCATCGATTGGCCTAATATTTTCAGCTCATCATTGGTCATTTCGCTAAATAGAGGAACAGATTGAAGATATTCGTCAATATTCATAGCTGTATCTCTTTATGGCCATGCAGTTTTTGTAAAAGATCGCGCCCCCAATCAATGAGTCCATGGTGTTTTCTGGGATCATTGTCTTTAATCCCCTCTATATAGGCGTATTTGCTGAACAGTAATTTGTCAGCAACGCGACAACGCTCAATCATGGTTGAGGATAGCATGCGTAAAATATTCCCTGTCATCTGCGGGTGCAGTCTGTCCAGCTTGCGGAAAGCATCATGGGTCAGAACAAGGAGTACACAATCACCAGTGGCGATTACAGAACTTGTAGACGGTCCGGGATCAAGAATATTAACTTCACCAAAGCAGTCCCCTTTTTTATGTGTACCAAGACGAATGGTTTCTTTCTCACTGGTAATCTGGGAAACAAGCTTTCCGTCAATGACAAGAAAAAGTGAATCGCAATATTCACCATCAGTTGTCACGGCATCTCCGGCATGGACATTTCGTGTTTCCATCGCGGCCAGCAGGTCTTCCAGTCCACCAGGATCACAGTGCCTGGCAATCCCGGGAAATTGCTCTCTGAATGCTGCAGGTGTCATGCTCATAAAATGTACCTCATTTTATTTTTAAAAATGCAGTGAAGATTTCTCTCAGATACAGACTATACCCTGTCCCTTTATAGTTAGGGATAGTTTATTCCTCATAGCCCACCTTCCTGCGCAGGCCTTTTGTTCTACCACGTTTTGTTTTGCTGTCCATGCGTTTTTGCTGTGAGGATTTCGTTGGTCGTGTGGGCCTGCGCTTTTTCTTTATGACCACAGCCCTGCGAATCAGTTCAGCCAGACGGTGCAGGGCTTCGTCACGGTTTTTTTCCTGCGTACGATACTGCTGTGCTTTAATGATAATAACGCCGTCTTTACTAATGCGCTGGTCGCTTAAGGCCAGCAGTCGTTGCCTGTAGAACTGCGGCAGCGACGAGGCATTGATATCGAAGCGCAGGTGGATGGCTGATGAGACCTTGTTGACGTTCTGACCACCCGCACCCTGGGCACGGATGGCACTGAGTTCTATCTCATTTTCGGGGATGCTGACCTGGCTGGATATGTGTAAGCCCATGATGGTGATAATAATAGACTCAAGGTGAAAGGGGAAACCAGTAATTGGGCCAATAACATGCTATGTTGTGCATCACTAACTCGTGCTGGAGATTACTCTAATGAAAAAATTAACCCTCATACTTATTATCGCAGCGCTGTTGCCCAGTGGCATGGCACAGGCCGAAGAACCCCTGATGCTCCCAATTCAGCGTCTGGCCATGAATATGGCTGTAAAGGCCGCGCAGGCAACTATTGCCGCCTGCCGCAAAGAAAGCCTGAACGTGGCGGTGACCATCGTCGACCGTGGTGGCCATACTCAGGTAACACTAAGGGATACCCTTGCAATGCCAATTACTGTACCAGTCAGCAAGCAGAAAGCCTACGCGGCAATGAACTTTAATGCCCCAACGTCAGAGCTGGAAACCCGCTTCACCTCACCGTTCGGACCAGCAAAACTCGATGGCCTGATAATCTCTGCCGGCGGTCTGCCGATTACCGCCGGCAGCACAATCCTTGGTGGAATCGGTGTCAGCGGAGCACCGTCTGGTAAGACCGACGAAGCCTGCGCAGCGGCAGGCCTTAAGGCTATTAGCGATGATCTGGAAATGGCGATTTGAAAGGCATGGGAAATAGGAAAGAGGGTTGTGATTTTGACTTTCCTTTCCTCTTTCTCTGATTCTAAAGCGGCCAAACCCAAAGAATCATCGGAATCGATACCACGATAATCAGTATTTCCAGTGGCAGTCCCATGCGCCAGTAGTCACCGAAGCGGTAACCTCCCGGGCCCATAATCAGGGTATTGTTCTTATGTCCGATGGGTGTCAGGAAGGCACAGGAGGCGGCCACGGCGACGGTCAT
>DRJK01000112.1 GCA_011052215.1 Gammaproteobacteria bacterium | reverse complement strand
TATGTGGTCGTTGTCATGAAAAAGAACTCAAGGCCTATACGCAATCGGTTCATGGTGCAGCCGTTAAACGTCATGGCAAACTGGAGGCGGCGGTTTGCAGTGACTGTCACAATGCCCATCAGATCGCATCGCCGGAACAGGATCAGGTGAAACTGGCTATTACCAAAAACTGTGGTAGCTGTCATGAGGACGAGGTGAAAACCTATCGTTCAACCTATCATGGCCAGGTGGCGCAGTTGGGGTACGCCCATACTGCCAAGTGTGCCGATTGTCATGCGCCACATAATACATTACAGGTTGATAATCTGAATTCCAAAGTACATATTAATAACCGTGTCAAAACCTGTAAGGAATGTCATAAAGGGGCCACCGCCAGCTTTGTAAAATTTCAGCCTCACGGCAACACACATGATTTTGAACGCTTTCCGGTTATGTGGGTTGCATCAAAATTCATGATCGTCCTGTTAGGTGTGGTATTCCTGCTCTTCTGGGGTCATTCATTGTTATGGTTCAAGCGTGAAAGCCGGGAGCCGAAGCACATCATTACGGTGACTGCTGGTGAAAAATATGTACAGCGATTTTCCTGGAAAGTACGACTGGCACATCTGTTGCTGGCCATTGCTATCATGGTGCTGGCGCTAACCGGTACGACCGTGCTGTATGCCGACAGCTTCTGGGCACCGACCGTGATGAAACTGCTGGGTGGGCCTGAAGTGGCGGCCATTCTTCATCGTATTGCAGCAACCCTGTTTGGTGTATTGTTCTTTGGCCATGTGCTGGGTATGTTGCACAAGATATACAAAAGCCCGAAAGAAAATAAATTTAACTGGTTTGGCCCCGATTCACTGGTGCCGGGTAAACGTGACTGGCAGGATTTTATAGCGATGAAAAACTGGTTCAGTGGCAAAGGACCTCGTCCGGCATTTGATCACTGGACCTATTGGGAGAAATTCGACTACTGGGCACCATTCTGGGGTATGTTTATCATTGGTACATCCGGCCTGATGTTATGGTTTGCACCTTTTTTTGGCAGCTTTTTGCCAGGGTGGATATTCAACGTGGCAACCATTGTCCACGGTGAAGAAGCCTATCTGGCCATTGTATTTTTGTTTACCGTACATTTCTTTAACAGCCATTTCCGGCCAGACAAGTTCCCATTGGACATCATAATGTTTACCGGCAGCATGCCGCTGGAAGAATTCAAATATGAACGTGCCGATGAGTATGCGAGACTGGTTGAGGAAGGCAAGCTCGATGAATACCTGGTCGATGCACCATCCGATAAAATGGTGCGTTATTCACGGGTCCTGGGCTTTACCCTGGTAGGGGCGGGTTTGTTGATACTGGTCCTTGTCTTGTCAGGTTTTGTACAAAATCTGTTGGGGTAAATTAATGCTGCTCGTCTGATCTAAATGGCTTATTGAGTAAGCCGGGTCAAGGCTTCCTGATATTTTTCAGCAGTCATGGTTATCACTTCGACAGGTAAATGTGGCCCAGGGTCTTTCTTGTCCCAGTCGAGCGTTTCCAGGTAATCGCGTACATATTGCTTGTCAAAGCTCGGTGGGCTGATACCGGGTTGATACTGGTCTGCGGGCCAGAACCGTGAAGAGTCCGGAGTCAGCGCTTCATCTATCAATGTCAGTTTACCAGACTCATCCACGCCAAACTCAAACTTGGTGTCGGCAATAATAATCCTGCGTTCAAGGGCATACATTGCGGCATCATTGTACAGTCGCAGGCTGACATCTTTTATTTGTTGTGCCATGTCATTGCCAATCAATTTTTGTGTATAGGAAAAATTTATATTCTCATCATGCTCACCGACATCGGCCTTGGTTGAAGGTGTGTAAATGGCCTCAGGGAGTTTTTCTGCCATCTGCAGGCCGGCAGGCAGTTTGATTCCGCAAACGCTGCCTGTTTTCCGGTAGTCCTTCCAGCCGGAGCCTATCAGATAGCCTCGTACAATGGCCTCAATTGGTAAGGCCCTCAGTTTTTTCACAACAATTGCACGACCCTGAACCTCGGCACGTTCACCTTCATCGGGCAGAGCCTCGTCAAGGGTTGTGTCGGATAACTGGTTTGGTACAGTGTCATGCATGCGTCTGAACCAGAAATTTGATATTTCTGTCAGGATAACTCCCTTACCGGGTATCGGGTCGGGCAGGATAACATCAAATGCGGACAGGCGATCAGTCGTTACGATAAGGAGCCGGTCGTCACCAACGGCATAAATATCCCGAACCTTGCCACGGTGAATGAGTGGTAAGGATTTAATACTGGATTGATAGAGGGTCCCGGGTATGTTCATTTTGTATCCTGAAATATTTAAATTCTGTAATGGCGGTTATTATACCCAGTCATATATATTATTGCAGCCACCCGGGTTGAAAAAAATTATCCGTGGGTTGGCAGGCAGGTTATGCATGCAATCAATGGTTACCCCATTATTTCAAAATAAAAAACTTTATTCCTTCACGGTCATTGCGACGGTATATTTTTCCCCCTGTTTCAGTTTTTTATAGTTACCGAAAATTTCCTTGAAGTTACGTTCGATATAACGTCTCAGGCCTGTAATGGTGACCACATAGAACATGCCGCCGGGATGCAGTTGTTCATATATATCATTGAGCATGATGGTCATCATCTCGCTGCCTACCTTGGCCGGCATATTAGAGGCAACACAATGAAAGCGTTTTTCCCTGATGTGTTGAAGACCATTACTGAGCTTGATATCGCAGTTATTGATTCCATTGATTGCTGCATTTTTCCGGCAGTATTCAACGGCCATAAAATCCTTGTCAACCAGAGTGGTTTCTCCATTGGGCGCCAGGCGAGCCATTGTCAGGCCTACAGGGCCGTATCCACAGCCCAGATCGAGGCAATGATAATCAGGGTCAATTTCCAGGTTATCGAGTAGCATTACCGTGCCCTTGTCAACTGCCTTTGGCGAGAAGATGCCCCAGGTGCTATGAAAGGTCAGGGTCTGATCTCTGAGTGTTTCTGTAAATATAATATCTTTACGGAGTCTGGATGTGTCAGTTTTTTTATTCATTTTCGCCGTAATCTCGTTAACTTATGAAGCGAGCATAAATGTGAGGATATGAAACCGGCATAGCCAGATAAAGACCGTCTGCCGCAGGGATGCGGCAGCCGAGTGGCCATGGATGGCATCTTTTGCGTGTCTTGATTTGGCTATGCCGGTTTCATGTCCGTAATGCTCTGTTTAGTTAAAAACCGACTTGTTGTCTACGGTTCAACTATATTTGTTATAGGTTAATTGGACAGTGATTCATTCTATAAAGTAATTATACAAAAGGCCGACATATCAGGATTAAGTTAATATGATAAATGTGTAAGCCGGGTATGGTTCAGGGTTTTTAAGCCGTTTGAGTCATATTATCCTGTTTTGCGGATAATAAAAGGAGATGTTATGCCATTCACCGTTTTCCATATGGGCCCAGGCATCCTCATCAAGTCCTTGCTGCGGGGCAGCTTCAGCCTGATGGTGTTTGGCTGGTCGCAGATATTGATGGATATCCAGCCACTGATCGCCTTGATGACGGGGATCAGACCAATACATGGTTTTACGCATACCTTTCTCGGGGCTACCTTGATCGCGTTCATTGCAGCCTTCACAGGAAAGTGGCTATCTGAATGGTTTGTTTCCAATATGTGTCATAACCTTGGCAGAAGACAGCGGGCATTACTGGATATTCCAGACAGGATCAAGCTGTGGGTGGCTGTGTTGAGTTCATTCACAGGTGCATACAGTCATGTCATTCTGGATGGTTTGATGCATGGAGATATGGAACCGTTTTATCCTTTTACGAAATACAATGGACTCCTGCATCAGGTTTCAACCTATGATATACATCAATGGTGTATCTATACCGGGCTTGCAGGTGGGGTCATTTATTTTCTTGTCAGGTATTCACTGGTAAGAAAAGTAAGTGATGAGGGGTAAACGGGGACCCCCGGTTTTTAACCCGTCAGCGCCATAAACAGTTTAGGCAGCTTTTCAGGTAATCGCTCAATCTTGTCAATAATCGTGTACTGGTTACCAAAAATATCCATGACATAGTCATCCTCACCCGGGCGCACATTGGCATCCAGGTTAATACAGTAGGTATAAATGCCATCCTGATCGAGTTCCTGCACGGCCTTGTGTGCATCTTCAATCAACAGACGCTGGTCGGTAACATCTATATCAGAAGGCTCACCATCGGTGAGTACCAGTAATAATTTTTTCTCAACTTTCTGGGCGCCCAGATAATGAGCGGCATGCCTGAGTGCTGCACCCATGCGGGTTGAATATCCGGCCTCCATTGCAGCCAGACGTGCCTTTACATCATCATTCCAATGTTCACTGTAGCCCTTTATATGTTGATAGCGTACTTCATGGCGGGTGTTTGATGAAAAACCGGCAATGGCAAATTTATCACCCAGGTGTTCAATGGCCCAACCCAGCAATGCAACGGCCTCCTGACTGAGTTCCAGGATGGTTTGCTCACAACCATCAGGTGTGTCGGCCAGTGACGCCGACAAGTCCAGTAATAACATGACTGCGATGTCGCGGCCGTCATGCCGGTGGCTCATATTAATTCTGGGGTCAGGCTGGGCACCGCCCTTGAAGTCAATGAGTGATCTGATGGCCACGTCCAGGTCCAGTTCGCTTCCTTCCTCCTGGTAGCGAATGCGTACATATTGCTGGGGTTTGAGCAAGTCCAGGACATGTTTGAGTTGTTTGGCAAGGCCTGCATGTTTATCCAGCAGTTTGTCGATATCCGCCGCATTTCCTGAAGGGTGCAGGGTTTCATACAGGCTTACCCAGTCAGGCCGGTAGGTTTTTGTATTATAATCCCATTCCTTGTAATGACGTGGTGGCAGGCCATCAAACTCACTTTCTTTCGGCCTGGCTTCGCGTTTATCTTCAAACGCCTCCTCTTCATCACCTTCTTCAATAAATACCCACATGTGCCGGTTATCATCCCGGTATTCCACCTCGGTATCCTTAAAGTGAACATTGGGTGATTGATCAGACTGGCGACGTGTTTTTGCGATATAGGAGATAGCTATCTGGACAACGTCTTTTGTTGTGGTTTTACCCTGTTGCATAAGGTCGTGGAATTGTTTTATGCAATCGAGCAGGTCGGTGTTTGCATAATGATGATCGGGATCAAGAATTCCATAAGACAGCATTATCAGTCGATGCCGAATGCAGGATTCTTTCTCAGGATCACAGGCATCTTCAGCAGGGGCCGGGTGTAGAGCCAAAAACAGTCTTCTGAGCCCCGGGTATTGTTGTATGGCCAGGTATTCAACACGTGAGTCTTCCAGTGTTTCGATGGCGATGCGTTGAAAAGGGCTGAAGTTATCCGCAATGATGGCCGTGGTCCAGCGCTGGTGTGCTGCGATATGAGCCAGTACCGCGCGGTAACGGTCGATACCTTCAATTGTTCCCTTGTCATCAAAAACATCCGGCACCCTGATACCAAGATGATCATAATAGGGTATGGGTTTTCGCAGTTGGTCAAAACCAAGGGAGTAGGGGATCAGATACGATTTTTGTTTCCACAGGGCCTTTAAATACAGGTCAAGTTTACGTTCATTATCGATAAACAATGTGCCATGGCGTTCACGACTGAGTATTGCCTTACTATCGGCCGACTGAAGACAGAAATAATCCTTTTGTCGGTCAGGATTATTGCCATAGTTATTAATACCGTAGTCTATCCAGTTTTTGAGCCCTTCCAGAGATAACTCACTAAGCAGGTACGGCATATGGTTTAGCAGGTCGGGCAAACCAGGGCTGGGGATACTGGTATGAAAACCGTGGACGGAACCGGTAGTACGGTCCATCATGTCTGTTATAATTTCGATATAGTGATGCAGTTGTTTTTCGCTGCCCAGTCTGCGTGCCGCCTCTGCAATGGTATTTAAAAAGGGCGGGATTGCCTTTCCATTAGGACTGCGTGACATGTCCCAGACTGTTTGTGAAACAAGAAGCAAGGTGGATTCGCCCAGCTGTTTGGCAACCTGGGGCATTTCTTCCAGATAAACCAGTACCGGCTCAAAGCCACGGCCGATCATGCAGATTAGTGACGCGCCCTTCAGATAATCCTTGATTCCATCATTCGAGAGTACAGCCAAAGCACCCGACATGCAGTCTTCAAAGACCGCATCAAGATCCTTGAAGCTACACTTCAAGCTGTCGCGATAGGATTGTAGTTCTTCAGTATTCATAATTACCACAGAGGTCACGGAGAAAAAACCGCATGAGTGGCTTTGATACCTCTCTGTTTGAAGAGGGGTGATTCATTGTCATGAAAAAATTGTATCGATGGCATGATCTAAAGTGCTGCGAATATCCATATCATCGGTAATCGGGCGAACCAGCGCCATGCGGCAGGCATCAACGGGCGCAATGCCTTTATTCATTAGCGTGGCGGCATACGTTAACAGTCGAGTGGAGATGCCTTCATCCAGGCCATGACCTTTGAGATTGCGTGCCGCCGCACCAACTTTGACCAGTCTGGCCGCCGTTTCCGCATCGACACCTGTCTCCTTTTCAATAATACTGGCCTCAATCCCGGCGGATGGATATTCAAAGTCCATAGCTGTAAAGCGTTGCTTGGTGGATTGTTTAAGATCTTTCATCAGGCTTTGATAGCCCGGATTATAGGAAATCACCAGTTGGAAATCAGTATGTGCATCAATCAATTCACCTTTTTTATCTAAAGGTAACTGGCGACGGTGATCTGTCAGAGGGTGGATTACTACCGTCGTATCCTGTCTGGCTTCAACGATTTCATCCAGATAACATATCGCACCCATTCTTGCCGCTGTTGTTAACGGGCCATCCAGCCAGCGTGTACCGTTGGCATCCAGCAGGTAGCGACCAATCAGATCTGATGCAGTCATATCTTCATTGCAGGCAACAGTAATCAGGGGCTTTTTCAGCTTCCACGCCATGTACTCGATAAAACGTGACTTACCACAGCCAGTTGGGCCTTTAATCATTACCGGTAAACGCGCATCGTAGGCAGCTTCGTATAAAGCGACTTCATTGCCCAGTTGTTCGTAATAGGGTTCTTTTTCTATTTTGTATTGTTCAATATCTACATTAGTCATTTTAAATACCCTTAGAAAAAAATTTTACAACAGAGGACATGGATGCGTTTCTGTTGGTTATACATTTAATACCGTGTTTTAGCCCGGATTCATTAAAGTTAATAAGTAAGCCGGCTTTTTTGAGCTGACTTTATATATGCAAGCATGTGCAATAAATAAACCCCCACCGAAGTGGTGAGGGCCTTTATTATGGTCAGGATGACCGGACTGCCACTGGCGCATGATTGTGCAGCAGCGGTGTGACATCCTTCACAATGCTTATTTATGAACGCCCAGTTTGTCTCTCCAGCCCGGGAAGATTGCATCGGCGTCATGCTCGAATGATTCGAATGCGCGGGCAAACTCATGATGCTCTTTCGCATATTCGATTGGATCGGCGCCTTGCTTCCAGCAATCGTATGCCTGATGCAGCGATTTTGCACCCGCCGCCGGGGAATCGATGTGACCATAAGCGCCACCACCAGCGGTGTTGATAACGTTACCATGGCCCAGATTTTCGAAGAAGCCGGGCAGACGCAGTGCATTCATGCCACCAGAGATAATTGGAGTGGTTGGTTTCATGCCATACCATTTCTGATAGAAAAATGGTCCCTGACACTCATCACGTTCAATCATGTACGCAATGATCTTGTCGTCATGGGCACCTTCCATTTTGCCATAACCCATGGTGCCTACGTGTATACCGGAAGCACCTATCAGGCGTGACATTTTAGCCAGGATGTAAGCCGTGTAGCCACGTTTGGAAGAGGGGGAAGTCACCGCACCGTGTCCTGCACGATGATAATGCAGGTACTGACCAGGATATTGACGACGTGCAGTCGTCACCATGCCGGGACCACCGACATAACCATCAACCAGGAAGGCAACGTGAGTCGCATTTTCAGCAAAGGTTTCCAGTGCATAGTCGGCACGGGCACACATTTCGTGGTAGTCATCAGCAGTAATGTTCATGGAAAACAGTTTGGCTTCACCGGTTTCATCCTGTGCACGTGCCATGGCATCAGCAACCAAAGGAAGCACTTTTTTGGTTGGACAGAAAACCTGATTACCCTGGGGCTCGTCATTTTTAATGAAATCACCGCCCAGCCAGAACTGGTAGGCTGCATCAGCAAAGGGCTCGGGACGCAGGCCCAGTTTAGGTTTGATGATAGTACCTGCAATGTAACCACCGTTTTCAATCGGGCGACCCAGAATACGCCACAGATCAGAGATATCCATTGAAGGGCCATCAAACAATTGCAACATTTTAGGCGGAACATAAAAATCCTTCATTTGAGAGTTTTTGATGTCGCCCATACCCTGGTTGTTACCGATGGCAAGCGTCAGGAATGAAACGATCATGGCACGACCATCAATGATGTTACGGTCAAACAGTTCGTTCGGGTAAGCAATCTTCATGATGCCTTTGGCTTCGTCGATCTCGTAAACCAGAGCATCAACACCCTTGGTGAAATCATCCGTAGTGGAAACTTCAACGTTGGTACCGGTTGATGATTCTGCTGCAAAGTGAGCTGCCGCTTCCAGATAACCATGACCTTCAGCAGGTTCCATCGTGTAGGCAACCAGAATGTGGTTGCCATCGGCAAGCAGGTTTTCTTCGTTCAAACTCAGATCGGAATAGCGCCCTGTTTGGTCTAATAAAGCCATATAAGCTCTCCTAAATTATTTTAAAAATTCGGTCTGGTCTGTCCATACAAGACCCCCTGAAATACGGGGCGGGTATTAATAAAACGTACCCTGCCAGAAAGTTTTGCAACTATACGCAGGATCACCCATAATTAAAACTAAAACTTTCTGATAGAAACCATAAGGTAATACTTATGAATATTACAATTCGGCAACTCAAGGTGTTTGAAGCGGTGGCAAGGCACCTCAGCTTCACCCGGGCCGCCCGGGAGCTGCACCTGACTCAACCGGCCGTTTCCATGCAAATCAAGCAGTTAGAGGGGAATGCAGGCTTGAAGCTGTTTGAGCAGATGGGCAAACAAACTTATCTGACCGAGGCCGGAATAGAGATGTACCATTACAGCCGGGTCATTGCGCAGCAACTGGACGAGGCGGGCGAGGTTCTGGAGCAATTAAAAGGTGTACACAGAGGCAAGCTGACCATATCGGTGGCCAGTACCGCCAATTATTTCGTTACACGGCTGCTGGCGGCCTTTTCGCGACAATATGATAAAACGACCTTCAGTCTGGATGTAACCAATCGGGAGACCTTGTTACGGCAGTTGGAAAACAATGAGCCCGATCTGGTTATTATGGGTAAACCACCTGAAGATCGTGATCTGAAGGCGGAGGAATTCATGAAAAATCCGCTTGTCGTTATTGCCGCACCTGGCCATCCACTGGTTGGCGTTAAAGGTATCCCGCTGGATCGCCTGCAACAGGAGACCTTCGTGGTGCGTGAGCAGGGGTCAGGCACCTGGATCGCCATGCAGCGATTTTTCGCCGAACATAAAGTGGATCTGAGTACAGGGATGGAAATGACCAGTAACGAGGCCATCAAACAAGCGGTTGAGGCAGGGTTAGGTCTGGGTATTGTATCAATACACACGTTGAGCCTTGAACTGGAAACCCGGCGTCTTGTTGTGTTGAATATACAGTCATTCCCTATATTAAGGCACTGGTATCTTGTTCATCGTCGGGGGAAACGGCTTTCCCCCGTTGCAGAGGCCTTTCGCCAGTTTGTATTTGAGAAGAGTCACAGTCAGTTTGATATTAATAAATAATTTCACGGCTGTTCCGTTAACCAGCAACGTATGCAGTTGAAACGTAAACGGCAGGTGTATTTTGGGATAACCCGCAATCCGGACATGAAACCGGCAAGCCTGATCAAGACACGCAAAACATGCCATTCATGACGGCTCGGCTGCCGCACGGCTGCGGCAGACGGTCTTGATCAGGTTTGTCGATTCCATGTCCTCACATTGATATGCGCTTCATAAAGTTAACGGGATAGCCGTGAAATAATATAATTGTGCCAGGGTTGCACGCATATGATGTCGCCTGACCGGTTACATTATTACAGTTCCCGGACGAATTAAATCATCTTCACATGCAGCGCATATGTTTGGGGCCCTGACAGGCGATAATCCTTGGACTCCATAAACTCTTGATGTAGGCAATGGTCTTGCGCACCTCTTCCCTGGAAAGAATATTTTTAAAAGCAGGCATACGTTTTGTGCTGCGCGGACCCTCAAGTATGGTTATTGCCAAACCTTCATCGGCATGGTGCCATGCATGAGATGTTTCATTTAAAGGCATGGCAGGCGTAAATTCCGGAAGGCGAACCCCCCATGGCAACTGTTCTTCACCAACGCCATCTTTCTGGTGACAGATGAGACAGTATTTTTCGTACAGGATTTTGCCTTGTATAACGGCCCCCGGGTCAGGTGCCTTTCCGGTTTCTGCATAAACCATTTCACCATGTATCAAGAATGCCAGGATAATAATAAGCTTTAAGTGATGTGTTGCTATAGACATAATTCAATAGCCCTTTTGTTTTACCAATGATAGTTACAGGTGTTGCACCGATGAAGAAATGAAGAAATACAAGAAAGATAAAGTAACATGAATAATTATGTTATCAATAAAAAAATAGTTACAGTCAAATATCTTGCATGTAACCCACGGATAAATAAAGAAATTTTAATATGTTGGCGGGTATTCCCTCGGTTTATTTCCAGTGAGGCGTCAAATGTGCCGATGATGAGCAACAAATAACGGCGTTTAAAGGGAACTCTGACGGGGTGATTGCTGTCCATATCAGCTTGAGCTGCAATAGCCGGACACAACCCGCCTGCAGGTTGAAACCTGCAGGGATAACTACTAGACTGATGAGCAATATGAAACAGAAGCCCGGCCAAAAATATATAATTTTACTGCTTTCACTGGCATTGTTATTTACATCATTTAACAATGTAATTGCCTCGCAGTTATTAATGGTATCGGGTGATTGCGCCAGTTATTATGCAACTGACGACAATCAGATTATCCCGGATCAACAGGAGCAGCGTTCAGTTGACAAAAACTGCGAACACAAACAAGCTTGTGGCGGTGACTGCACCGACTGCACGCAATGCACCCCCCTGATCACCATATCGATGGAAATAAAAACGCAACAGGAACAAAACAGACTGCAAGCCTCATCCATAACTGACACCCTCTTCAAAAACCCGTTACTCCCCAGAGAATTAAAGCCTCCCCGTCACCCCGTTTGATGAATATCCTGAACGGGGTAAGTGTTTACTTACAGGTAAGCGGTTTCAAACTGATCACCTTGCCCCATTATGCGATATCGAAGGTATCGTATCGATTTAAAAACATTTTTATGCTTTGGAGATAATGTATGTCTCTTGTTCGTCCTATCCAGTATAGTGCCGCACTGATCTGTCTGTTACTCACAATCAGTGCCCAGGCTGGCGATACTCATGCAGCTTCACAGCCTGGGCTGCAAGGTAGTGTCTTGAAGCTGGAAACAGCTATAGAGATTGCTGCTAAAAATAATCCGGGCATTGCCGAAGTCCAGTCCCGGGCCACGGCCATGGCGCAGATACCATCCCAGGTGGGTAGCCTGCCAGACCCCATGATCCACCTGAACGCCATGAACCTGCCCACCGATACATTTGATCTTGGCCAGGAAAACATGACCCAACTCCAGGTGGGTATCACCCAGGCATTTCCCTACCCCGGTAAACTGGGTTTAAAGGAAAAGGCGGCGGAGTATATGGCCAGTGCGGCCGGCAGCAAGGTCACGGAAACCCGCCTGATGATCGTGCAGAAAGTAAAAAATGTCTGGTGGAAACTGTATTTTTTGGATCGCGCACTGGAAATACTTGCGCGTAACCACGCATTGCTGCGCCAGTTTGTGGATATTGCACGTACCAAGTACAAGGTCGGACAAGGCTTGCAACAGGACGTGCTGCTGGCACAGGTCGAGCTCTCGAAGCTGCTGGACCGTGAAGTCCAGCTCAACGGCAAACGGCGAGGGATGGAAGCGCATCTCAATTCCCTGATGGACCGGTCGGTAACGAATTCAATTATACTGCCACAAAAAATAGATGAAAAAATGCCGGTTATCATTGCTGAATCTGAACTGCTTGATATGGCCGGTGAAAACAGGCCGATCATCGCGGCACAGCGTAGCAAGGTTAATGCGGCAAGATCGAAGTTAAAACTGGCAAAAAAGGACTATTATCCAGACTTTAAACTGAGCGCCCTGTACGGTTCCCGGCAGGATACCCCGAGCGGCAGAAGCAGGGCGGATTTTGCCTCAGTGATGCTGGGTATACGCGTACCCTTATATGCTGCACGCAAGCAGAAGAAGGCGGTTGATCAGCGTAACAGTGAACTTAACCAGCAAAAATTTGCACTGCGAGATCTTGAAAGCCGGGTAGGGGAGCAAATTTCCCGATTCTATGCTGAATTTCTACGTGCTCGAGAGCAGTCCGTTCTGTTCAAAACCGGCATTATCCCACAGGCCCGTCAAACCGTAGCATCCATGTTGTCCGGCTACCAGGTTGGCAAGGTGGATTTTCTGAATCTGGTGAGAGCCCAACTAACCCTATACAACTATGAAACCCAATACTGGAAGGCTTTATCAGAAACCTGGCAAGCCCTTGCAAAACTGGTTGCGGCTGTAGGCAAGGAGAATATTTATGAGTAAACAAATTATTTTGGCAGTAATTATTGCCCTCGGTTTAGGCCTCGGTGCCGGTTACTGGTATGCGTCGGGGACTAAAACCACGACACAAACCACAGCCACTGCGACAGACACCGGCCCGGCGAAGAAAAAACCGCTGTTCTACCGCAGTCCCATGAACCCGTCGGTTACTTCACCGGTTCCTGCCAAAGACGGAATGGGTATGGACTACGTCCCCGTATATGCAGACAGCGATGCAGGTGATGAACCGGCCGGTACAGTAAAGATTGACCCGGTCACGGTGCAAAACATTGGTGTTCGCTCAGCGCGGGTCGAACAGCGCACACTGTCCCGCACCATCCAGACAATTGGGCGGGTGGATTATGATGAAGAGCGTCTGACACGCCTGAACCCTAAAACCGCCGGCTGGATTGAAAAACTGTTTATCGACAAAACCGGGGAACAGGTAAAGCAGGGCACGATCCTGCTCAGCATTTATTCTCCCAAGCTGGTCACCGGTCAGCAGGAATATCTGCTCGCCCTGAATAACCGGGAAACCCTCAGCGATAGTCCGTATAAAGATATTCGCAAGGGTGCAGAAGATATGGTGCGCACATCACGTGAGCGTTTAACGCTGCTGGATGTACCGGAGCACCAGATCAAGGAACTGGAAAAAACCCGTAAAATCAAAAAGAGCCTGCACATTCATTCACCCTTTAGCGGCATTGTTATGAAAGTAGGTGTACGGAATGGTCAATATGTTACCCCTAAAACCCAGTTATACATGATCGCAGACCTGTCCAAGGTATGGGTCTATGTGGATGTTTATGAATACGAGTTGCCGTGGGTGCAGGTTGGTGACGAGGTGGAGATGCGTCTGGCCGGTGTGCCTGGCCGTGTTTTCACCGGGCGGGTAAGTTATATGTACCCCTATGCCGAGGCCAAGACACGTACCATCAAGGCACGTCTGGTGTTTGATAATAAAGAAGGTCTGTTGAAACCAGACATGTTCGCCGATGTGACCATCCATGCAAGCCGGCAAATAAAGGCCATTGTTGTGCCTTCAGAAGCGATTATTCGTTCCGGCCCACGTGAACAGATATTTGTAGTGCGGGGCAAGGGCAAGTTTGAACCACGTGACGTGAAACTGGGTGTCAGCGCCAGTGGCATGACCCAGATCCTTAAAGGTGTAAAGCCGGGTGAGGAAGTCGTTACCTCGGCCCAGTTCCTGATTGATTCCGAATCCAAGCTGCGTGAAGCGACAGCCAAGATGCTGGATGCTTCCAGTCAGGATGCCGGTTCCACTAATGCGAGTGGGCAGGTAAAGCAGGATATGAAAATGGACATGAATATGGACAAGAAAGCGGACAAGAAAGCGGACATGAACATGGATATGGACATGAAAGCCGACAAGAAAATGGACATGAACATGGACAACAAGGGAAAAGCCATGGGCAGCATGGATCACGAGATGACCCAACAGGAGATGACCCATGATTAGACCCATCATAGAGGGTTCGTTGCGCAATAAATTCCAGGTATTCATTGCCATCTCCCTGATTATAGCGGCCGGCCTGTGGGCGGTAAAAAATACCCCGCTCGACGCAATCCCCGATTTGTCCGATGTACAGGTAATCGTGTTCACCGAATTTCCAGGGCAGGCACCGCAGGTCGTGGAAGACCAGATAACCTACCCGCTTACTACTGCCATGCTGGCTGTTCCCTTTGCCAAAGTGGTGCGCGGTTATTCCTTTTTCGGGCTATCATTCGTCTATATCATTTTCGAGGATGGCACGGACATGTACTGGGCCCGTTCCCGGGTACTGGAATATTTGAATTACGTCAGTGGTCGCCTGCCGCCCAGCGTTACACCGGCATTAGGACCGGATGCAACCGGTGTTGGCTGGGTTTATGAATATGCCCTGGTAGACAAGACAGGGAAACACGATCTGGCTGAACTGCGTTCCATGCAGGACTGGTACCTGCGTTACCCCTTGCAGACCGTGCCCGGTGTGTCAGAGGTGGCCTCGGTTGGCGGTTATGTCAAACAGTATCAGGTGGAAGTTGACCCCAATGCACTGGCCGCTTATGGCATTCCGCTGGGCAAGGTTCGTCGTGCCATTATGAAATCCAATAATGATGTGGGCGGGCGCCTGGTTGAAATGGCAGAGACCGAATACATGGTGCGTGCCAAGGGCTATCTGCGCAACATTAAAGATTTGAACAGCATACCGGTAGGGGTGGACAAGAAGGGGACACCTATCCTGTTACGGGACGTGGCCCACGTACAACTCGGCCCGGAACTGCGTCGCGGTCTGGTGGAGCTGAATGGCGAAGGCGAAGTAGCCGGGGGAGTCGTGATCATGCGTTATGGTGAAAACGCACTGGCTACGATCGAGGGGGTACGTGCCAAACTCAAGGAACTGCAAAAGGGACTGCCGAAAGGTGTGGAAATTGTGCCTGTCTATGATCGTGGTGACCTGATCGAACGGGCGGTGGACAACCTTACGGAAAAATTATTTGAAGAGTTCATCGTGGTCAGCCTGGTGTGCATCCTGTTTCTAATGCATGCCCGCTCGGCGCTGGTGGCCATCGTTACCTTGCCCATCGGTATATTGATGGCATTTATTGTCATGAAATTTCAGGGCCTCAATGCCAACATCATGTCACTGGGTGGTATCGCCATCACCATTGGTGCCATGGTCGATGGTGCCATCGTTTTGATCGAAAATGCGCACAAACATCTGGAGCACGCCGTCCGGAGTAAAGGCTCGGCGCTCAATTCAACAGAGCGCTGGCGGGCTGTAGGGGATGCCTCCAAGGAGGTAGGGCCAGCGCTGTTTTTCTCCTTGCTCATCATCACCGTTTCCTACCTGGCGATCTTTACCTTGCAGGCCCAGGAAGGGCGCCTGTTCAAACCACTGGCCTTTACCAGTACCTATGCTATGGGCGCTTCCGCTATCCTGGCAATCACCCTGGTACCACTGATGATGGGTTATTTTATCCGCGGCAAGATTATGCCAGAGGAAAAAAATCCGGTGAACCGGTTTCTGAAATTTCTGCATTCCCCGGCACTCAAATTCACCCTGCACTGGCGTTGGACGACCCTTTTTGCAGCCGTGGTGCTGCTGGTTGCGACCGCCTATCCGCTGTCAAAACTGGGCAGCGAGTTTATGCCGCCGCTTGATGAGGGCGATATATTGTACATGCCCACATCTTTCCCGGGAATTTCCATTACCAAGGCGAAGGAACTCTTGCAACAGACCGATAAAATTCTCAAGACCTTTCCAGAGGTGGAGTCGGTATTTGGCAAGACGGGCCGTGCTGAATCTGCCACCGACTCGGCACCCCTGTCGATGATCGAGACCATTATACGCTTAAAAATAAGGTCAGAGTGGCCGAACCCGAAAAAGACTACCCAGGATCTGATGAAAGAGATGGATGCCGCCATCAAATTCCCGGGGCTGGCCAATGCCTGGACCCTGCCTATCAAGACCCGCATCGACATGTTGTCAACCGGCATCAAGACCCCGATTGGCATCAAGGTCAGCGGCCCGGATCTTACTGTTCTGGGACGCCTGTCGGAAGAAGTCGAACGGGCCATGAAAACCATCCCTGATACCCTGTCGGCATTCGGTGACCGGGCCGTGGGCGGTTACTTCCTGGACTTTGATATCAACCGCGAGGCCGCGGCACGTTACGGGTTGACCGTGGGTGATGTGCAGGATGTGATCAAGTTTGCCGTCGGTGGCATGAGGGTTACCGAGACAGTGGAAGGTCTCGAGCGTTACCCGGTGAACCTGCGCTATCCACGTGAGATGCGCGATAATCCGGAGCAGCTCAAACGGGTGTTGATTCCTACTCCCACAGGCACGCAGATTCCACTGGCCCTGGTGGCGGATATTAAACTGCGGCGTGGCGCACCGGTAATCAAAAGCGAGAACGCACGGCCGAATGCATGGATTTATGTAGACATCAAAACCACGGATATTGGTGGCTACGTAGAAAATGCCAAAAAAGTATTGGCAGCCCAGGTAGAGATGCCACCCGGTTACAATGTGATCTGGTCCGGGCAGTTCGAGTATATGGAGCGTGCCGCCAAACGACTGCGTATCGTGATACCACTTACATTGCTGCTGATATTCATGTTGCTGTATTTCAACTTCCGTAATCTCACCGCACCGCTGGTGGTGATGTTATCAATTCCCTTTGCACTGATCGGTGGCATCTGGTTGATATACTGGTACGGCTTTAATATCTCGGTAGCCGTGGCGGTGGGTTTCATCGCCCTGGCCGGGGTAGCCGCAGAGATAGGCGTGCTGGTACTCACCTTCATTAACCAGGAAGTGGAAAGACGTCGCCATACCAAGGCAGCAGGTGAGGCCATGGGTTCTGAAGGTGGTGTTCATCTGCCGATGCCCCACAGGGGTGGCCCGGCTATTGCGCACCTTAATTCCAGGGAAATCATGGAGGCCGTATTTACCGGAACTTCGGAACGTCTGCGTCCCATCGCCATGACAGCTACCGCAGTTATCGCCGGGTTGTTGCCGATCATGTTTGGTTCCGGCACCGGTTCAGAAGTGATGCGGCGTATTGCTGCGCCCATGATAGGAGGCATGTTAACAACAACGATTCTGTGTTTACTGGTATTACCGGTGATCTATGGACTGGTACTACAGGTTAAGGAAAAATATCACACGCCTGGCACACCACCTTGATAGAGCACCAGGGGGCTGTGAAGGTCCACAGAAAAGACAGGTCAAGGCCGTGTCCGCGCCAGAAATTTATGGCTTGTTGAAAGACAAGAGACCCGACATGGTCAGATTTGCAGATCTGAACCTCTTGACACATTACCTGGCCCGGGCATCCTGCATTGGACGAATGCCCGGATCGCCGGGGCATATTCATAATGCTCAAATTAGTCAGAACTTTATTAAGGAGCCGCTGATTAATTCCGGACGAAGCAGATTGTGCTCAAAAAATACAGATTCAAGGCGTCGAATCGCACGTAATAGCAAGCTGTTGCGAAGATTCGCAACACAGAAGCTGGATTTTCCGGGTGCAAGATGCGAGTTCATGAATTGATCAGAGGTTCCTTAAGTATGAAGGGTAGAGAAATGCATATAAACAAGCTGGTGTTATCTGGAGTATTTGGTGTAAGCCTGATTATTACTGCCTGTAGTGATCAGGGCTCTCAACAAACTGGTATTGCAAACCCTGTCGGGGAAAAAGCAGATGTAATACAGTTAAGCTATGATCCTGAGAAATATACAAAGGGTCTTGAGTTATATCAGGGGGCCTGTGCATCCTGTCATGGAAAGCAGGGCGAGGGGGCATTAAACTGGCAGCAGAAAGCTACGCAGGGTAAGGCCAAACCGCCTCCACTGAACGGAACCGGACATGCCTGGCACCATCCCATGCATATTCTGAAGGGTGTAGTTCGTAACGGCACCGCCCGGCTGGGTGGCAATATGCCTGCATGGAAAGACAAGCTGACAGATGAGCAAATACAGAATATTTTGTACTGGATGCAGTCGCAATGGCCCAAAGAGATTTATAATGCCTGGTATCTGAATAACCAGGAGGCATTACGTAATCGGGCAAGAGGAAAGAAGTGATGTATGGTGATTGATGGTCTCCATTTGTGGATAATAAAATTTTATGGCCATTGATATTCACTTTTTATTTGCGGTTGAATTACGGGGTTGAATAAAAATACCTGAAGGCCTCTTCCATGGGGGCCTTCACCATACCACCTGTTCTGCGGGTGGTATTTTTTTTAAAAAACCAAATCACCCGCCCGATGGAAGTTAATAACAAAACCGGATTTACCATGCTAAAATACCTTGTAATACATCAGTGGTGATGAAACGATCAAGGAGCAACGAAATGTACGGCTTTACAGTAAAAGTGAAAGAAGATTTTGATGAGGCAGTGGAAAAGGTAACTGAAGAACTGCAAAAGGAAGGTTTTGGAATCCTGACCGAGATAGATGTCAAGGCAACCCTGAAAAAGAAACTGGATATCGACAAACGACCCTACAAGATACTGGGCGCATGTAATCCTGTATTGGCAAACCAGGCGTTGGATGCCGAACCTGATATTGGCCTTTTATTACCTTGTAATGTTGTTGTACGAGAAGATCAGAACGGTGAAATTATTGTAGGCTTTATGGATCCTGCCACCGTACTGGGCCTTGTGCAGACCGATAAACTGAAAGACCTGGGAGCCGAGGTTCGTTCCCGTCTGGAGCGTGTCAGGGATGCGATGGCATAATAACAGCTTATAAAAAGAAAAAGCCCCGTCTGGACGGGGCTTTTTTTATGCGGCCATGTTTTTAGGGAAGAGTAACTCGTGTATTTCCATGAATTGCCCGGGGGCAGCCAACATGACATCGTTAATGATACCGTTTGTCAGTTTGCTCGTTTCCATCAGGGTTGTACTGATTGATGGCAAGATGTTTTCCAGGGTTTCTTCCCGTTCTATTGCCCCGACAATCAGGTTGGCAATGTAAATTATTGCGGTTTCCATCGGGAATTGATGTGCCTCTTCCGGGGTATGGTGGCAGGCCGTGACTTCAATAATATTGTCAGGCAAGTTCCATTTCCTGACCAGGCATGAACCCACTTCAGTATGTGAGAATCCAAACAGTGATTCCTCGGCGGCTAAAATGTCATCATCAAGGGCATGGTTCTGCCGAAGCAATTGGTGTCCTGCTTCAGGGGCGGCCTGGTATAATATCAAGCGACCTATGTCGTGCAGCAGGCCTGAAACAAAGAACTGTTCTGTATGCTGTTCTCCCAGCGCTTCTGCAAGCATTTTTGAGATAACCGCACAATACAGGCATTGTCTCCACAACTGTTTTATATGGTTCTGCTTGTTATGCATATTGGCAAACAAATCTATTGTGGTTGTTGCCAGAGCAAGGTCGCGAAGATCCTGTGTGCCTATTATTGCAATGGCCCTGGGGATACTGTTTATACTGGACGGGAAACCATAATAGGGGCTGTTAACAATACGCAAGAGCCTTGATGACAGTCCAATGTCTGTTTCGGCGATGCGTGCTATATCGGCGACGGTACTGTTCTGATTCTGGGTTAGTTTGTTAATCTGGATGAAAACTTCTGGCAATGATACGGGTGCGCCGGATTGTTCAATAAGCGTTTCGATAGATATGTCCATATCCTTATCTCCTTTTGACCTTGATCATAGATAACATCCATGTCATTATCTTGTATTAACTTACATCCTCCAGCGCATTTAAAATCTATATTGAAACATTAATTAATTCTTCTTATAGATAAGAAAATATTATAGCCTTTATCAGCTTTTTGTAAAGTTTTAGCGTTGTAAAAGGTACAGTTCTCGCACCGATGAGTTTATAAGTTAAGCCGGTTTTCTCGAATTAATCTTGAAAATAGCTGTATACGTATGTAATTTATGTTATTAATAATCGCAATAGAATTTATAAGATTTTTTTAACGCTATATTAGTAAATGATGATTTACAAGCTCGTCATGCTTTGAGAAAATGGCTCCAACTAAATAAAGTGGAATAACCATAATAATTTTATGCGTATATGTATTCGTTCAGCGAGCATTCAGCAAGAATGGATTAGGCTTTCATTAAAGATCGACAGAAATTAAATTTTATTTATTTACCCAGGAGAAAGATATGATAAAGTTGTCTTCAGTGTTAATGGTTATGTTACTGGCTACAAGCGTTGCGCATGCGGCGGGTGATGCGGCTGCAGGTAAAATGAAGGCAGCTGCCTGTGCAGGCTGTCATGGAACGGCCGGCATCAGTAATAACCCCATGTGGCCAAATCTGGCAGGCCAGAAGGCAGGCTATCTTGTAAAACAGCTTAAGGCTTTTCGTGCCGGTAGTCGTAAGGATCCACTGATGGATTCAATGGCAAAGGGTCTGTCTGATGCAGACATTGATAATCTGGCCGCTCACTTCTCTGCCCTGAAGTAATTCCGGGGTTAGTCGTTCATTCAGATTACCCGCAAAACCCCCGGGCCGGACAGCCCGGGGGTTTTGTTTTTAATATAAGGCCGGTTCGGGCATAGATGTCTGCTGTTTCTATTTTTTTCAGGAAGGGTAAGAAATGAAATAAACCCGGGTTCAGTTGATAATAGAGATATTCCTGACTGTTAATACCAGACAGAAAGAAAAAGCTGCATTACATTGGCATTGAATTTGTACAACGGCTCTGTTCCTGGCGTGCCACCTGCAGTAACATTTCTGAAGTCATCATAGTTGAAGCGGATATGATTGATCGAAAAATTCAAGGTACCCTTGTCTATAAAATACCAACCATCCTGTGCAAATTCATAACTGACACCTACCCCCAGGGTAAGGTTTGAGAACGTACTGAGTTCCTTGTCACGTGCAAGAAAATTCTGTGCATTAATAAACGGGAACAGGTCATTGTAGAAATCTGCCTTGTTCTGGCTATAACCCCTGACCTTCAAATCTATTATCCAGTGCTTTTTGAATGGATGTGTATATCCAACTTCGAAGGTATGGGCCTTGATGCCCCAGGTATCCTGAAAATATCTGTATTCGCCATGCAAGGCAGCATGGTAGGGCAAATAATATTTTGTTCGCAGTGTCAGTGCAGTGCTTGTGCGTGTATTCGGGTAGACTTCATTCTGGTAGGCAAAGGTTAATGGGGCAGTGAGGTAGCGAACCCTTCTGTACGGGTTATTCAGATACCCTTCATCCGTAATGGCCTCCATGGCGGCTTCCATCAGCATGTTCTTTGAAAGTACCTGTGAGACACTCAGGCGGTAATTCTGCCGGTCGACATCTTTCGAAAATGTTGGGTCACCGCGTAGCCCTACTTCGTCCCATCCACGAGAATAACCAAGCGATACAGTTGTCATACCTCCGAATATTTCCTGGCTGACACCGAGGTGTAGTGTCTTTGCCGTGAAATCATTTTCCTTGCTGTAGGAAAAGGCAGAGCTGAGTGTGACATTGTCATGCAGGTAATCCATGCTCAGGCCCGTTTCATTCCTTTCTTCAGAATAGGGGCTTGCGGTTGCAACGACATCAATGGATGCGCTGGTTATAGAGTCAACATAATAATTACCGGAAACAGAGAGGCTGTTACCAATTTTTTTTCGTACGAGTATAGACGGGCCATTTATTTCGACGCCGCCGCCATCATAGGAGTGGTAAAGTATATCGGCCCGGTCTTCTGGCAGGATGGCCGACTGCATAATTGCTGAATATGATAAAATACACGCAAGTAGTAAATATTTAATGTTTCTAGTTACAACCACAGCCACCGCCCTGACCACCTTCGGCTCCCCTGGCACTCTCACGTGCCTGGAAAACATGGTGTAGATAGGATGATGAAACCGGGTCACGGGTGAAGCTCATAATCGGGTCGGCAAGGTGGTCGCGCTCATAGGGTTTTACCCAGGGTTCGATTTTGTTACAGCCTGACAGCAACAGGAAAATGCCAGCCATTGTGAAGATTGCAAGTTTGTCCATAATTATTCTCTTAGCAGGGTCTTGATCTTTTTTGCGTATTTGATTTCATAGCCTGGCTTATATGCCTTGTATAAAAACCTGAGGTTACCGTCGCGATCAATCAGATAGGTTGTCGGCATGGCAGAAATATTATACAGGGCACTTACCTTTTTGGTTCTATCGTAGAGTATGGGGAAGCTGACCGGGATGATGTCCAGTAATTTATTGGCCTTGCTGATATCTTCATCAATATTCACACCCAGTATGACAAAGCCAAGATTTTTGTACTTCTTGTAGAGTAGCTCCAGTGCCGGCATTTCCTGCCTGCAGGGCCCACACCAGGATGCCCAGAAGTTGAGCATGACCACTTCGCCACGGTGTTCACTAAGCTTGATATTTTTTCCGCTCTTGCTTTTTAACGTGAAGTCAGGTGCTTTTCCGCCTACTGCACCTGCAAAAACAGATGCAGATACAAACATACCGGTGATTAGTATCAAAACGTGAGTATAGGTTTTCCGGGTAGAAATCATAATTGCCTCGCATTAAAAAAAGATGG
>DRJK01000111.1 GCA_011052215.1 Gammaproteobacteria bacterium | reverse complement strand
TCTTCTTCAGATTATTGACAACATACTGGATCAAGATCAATCAACACCTGCACCCAAAGCTTTAGATCAGGTGAATGCCATCTGACAACAAAAATATTTCAGCTACAAGACCGAAAATGAGACGCTCATCAAGTACAGTAACTGAAATTTCCCAGTCGCATTTTTTTCAATTTTGTAATCAGTAACTCCAACTCGCCGCTTGCATAAGGTTTCACAGGCAGCTTACCCCAGACCGGGGAGGCCATGCTATATCATTTTCATAACGAACGACATGATGAATATGTAATTGTGGAACAAGGTTGCCGATCGCGGCTACATTCATTTTGTCGGCATTAAAATTTCTGGCAAGTTCCTCGGACAGATAACATGACTCATGCATAAGCCGGGTTTGATCATCACTTGATAACTGGTATAATTCGGTAACTTTTTCACAATCCGGAACCAGTATAAACCAGGGGTAATTGGAATCGCGCACCAGCAAAAGCCGACACAATGGAAAATTTCCTATCTGTATACAGTCCTGTTCCAATTGGGGATGTAAACTGGCCATATTGTAATTTATGCACGTGAAATAAATTCACCCGTATCCGTATTGACCTTGATAACTTCACCCGGCGTCAGGTACTCGGGCACCTGTACCACCAGACCTGTACCCAGCGTGGCCGGTTTGTTTCTTGCCGAAGCCGATGCCGCCTTCATACCCGGCGCGCATTCAACGATCTGAAGTGATACAGTTCCCGGTAACTCAATCCCCAGTACCACGCCATCTGCTATCAATGCACGTACACCTTCTATACTGTCAAACAGATATGGTGTCTCGTCAGTCAATGCATCTGCAGGCACCGTATATTGCTCATATGTCCCGGTATCCATAAACGTGTAACCCACTGCATCGTGAAACAGCATCTGCACGTCGCGTCTTTCCATTTCAACGGGCACAATCACTTCATCACCCTTGAAACTGTGTTCAAATTTCTGTCTTGTAACTACATCCTGTCCTTTGGTTTTATATAAAGTACTTCCACTACGTGAGGATGGCGACTGCACCTGCAAACCCTTGATCAGTATATTGCGGCCATCGACAAGTATAACCATGCCTTTTCTTAATTCATTTGCTTTCATATCGACACAAACCTGAAACAGTGGAGTGTTATAACCAAAAAAATACTGATTATTATTACGGTAATCAGTCTTTTCCGCCTTACATATTAAACTATTTATTGGTTTGTTTGTTTAATTATTTTTCCCTCACACCCATTAACACCATAACATTTTCCCACCTGCATTTAACAACCATACAAAAACGCCTGAGATACAGATCACAGCTTGTCATTAAAAAAGTAACGTTCATTAAATTCTATAACAATTGTGAACCAATCGATGAATACCCTTCAGTTAAAACCACTACGATTGGTCAGCTGGGTAAACAAATGGTAATGGATAATGAGCAAGTTATACAATATTCCGGGTATTCTTTTTTTAAGCATCGTATTCACTGCATGTGGCGGTGGTGGCGGTGGTGAAACGAATCCTGTCAATAACAATATTGTTATATCAGGAAGCGTTGGTGACGGGCCCATAGTTCAGGCAAACATAACAATACTGGACAGGACGGGAAATGTTATTGCATCACAGCTCAGCGACTCAAACGCCAAATACAGTATTTCAATCCCGAATGACAGCAATCTGTACCCGATTACCATCACGGCATCTGGTGGCACAGACCTGGTATCAAATACACAACCGGATTTTAAATTATATTCAACAACACTTAAAAAGTCTGAAACTATAATCAATATCAATCCATACTCAACTATGGTGTATAAAATTTCGGGGAAAATGGGTGGCATAAATGAGGCCAATATCAATCTTGCTAAATCGCGTGTCCTCAATACGCTAAATTTTGGACTTGACCGATCCATTGTTCCTGATCCTATCAATACTGCCATTACTGACAATAACGTTGCCCACCTGGTCAAATCCAGTGAGGTCCTGGCTGAGATGATTAGACGCACCCGTGACATGGCCAATAGTGTTGGCGGCAATGTAAATGGTGATGATATCGTAAGTATGCTTGCGGCTGACCTGACCGATGGCAGGATTGACGGCAGTGGTTCATCGGGTGCAGACAATCGTATTGCTGCATTTGCCAATATTGCATCCCTTTATGTCATTATCGAATCACTCAATAATCGATTGGAGGTAAATGGCACTGATGCAAGGCAAAAGCTTGATGCGGCTATATTGGCCACAAAACCTAATAGTACTTTAACGACAAGCGATATCGGCGCCAACCCTGCCATGATTGCGCAGGCAATAAAAATCATCGATGCCGCCAATGCCATTGGCCCTGACGCTGCACTGGTCAGCCTGAAATCAATAATCCAGGCAATATCACCCAACACCCTTCCCGGGAATATTACAAACATGGACGAGACAGCACTGGACAATACGCTTGCTCTTGTAAAAAACGCATCCACCAGCACCCTGACTACCTTTAATAATCAGGCTGCCAACCCCAGCCAAAACAGATCCCCGGCAATAAGTGGTACACCCGTTACACAGATTGCCGAAGGATCGGCATATAGTTTCTTACCCGGGGCAACCGATCCGGATGGTGATACGCTCGTTTTTTCCATTGCCAGCAAACCTTCCTGGGCCAGCTTTAATCGCAGTACGGGGCAATTAACGGGAACCCCGGGGTTTAATACGGCAGGCACATATGGAAGCATTAAAATAAGTGTGTCAGACGGAACCATCACCGCAGTACTGCCGGTATTTTTAATCACTGTTGCCAACACTGACCGGGCACCAGTCATCAACGGCACGCCAATTACTCAGGTTGCCGAAGGATCGGTATATAATTTTTTGCCCGGGGCAACTGATCCGGATGGTGACACGCTCGGTTTTTCCATTGCCAACAAACCTTCCTGGGCCAGCTTTAATAGCAGCACGGGTCAATTAACGGGAACCCCGGGGCCTAATACGGCAGGCACATATGGAAGCATTAAAATAAGCGTATCGGACGGAACCATCACCGTTGCGCTGCCAGTATTTTCAATCACCGTAACCGGTACCAGCCAAAACAGATCCCCGGCAATAAGTGGTACACCCGTTACACAGATTGCCGAAGGATCGGCATATAGTTTCTTAGCCGGGGCAACCGACCCGGATGGTGACACGCTCGTTTTTTCCATTATCAACAAGCCTTCCTGGGCCAGCTTTAATAACAGTACGGGTCAATTAACGGGAACCCCGGGGTTTAGTACGGCAGGCACATATGGGGGCATTAAAATAAGTGTGTCGGATGGGGCCATAACCGCGGCGCTGCCAGTATTTTCAATTACCGTATCCAACACTAACAGGGCTCCCGTCATCAGCGGTAGCCCCGCTACCAGTGTTACTGCAGGAAATAATTACAGCTTCACCCCGACTGCAAGTGACAGTGATGGAGATACCCTGTCGTTTACCATTACCAACAAACCTGCCTGGGCACAATTCAATACCTCCACAGGAACATTAAGCGGCACCCCTGCAAATTCCGATGCCGGTAATTATAGTAATATCATCATTACTGTATCTGACAACGCCAGCAATAAAAGTATGAATGCCTTTAGTATCGCTGTCTCTGCCGCTCAGACTACCTTCAAGGTAAAAATAAGCTGGGTTGCGCCTAATACCTATAAAGATGGCAGCTTTTTACCCATCAGTGAACTATCCGGCTTCAGGGTTTACCACGGTACGTCTGCAACTAATCTGGTCATGATTTCCGATATTAAAGATAATTATGCCACCAGCCATGTTGTTTTAAACCTTTCTGCAGGCACGCATTACTTCTCTGTAACCTCTTATAATGTTACCGGGGCAGAAAGCAGCTATACACCTGTGATAAGCCTTACTTTTTAGGGGATCTCTGATTAATTCTGGACGAAGCAGATTGTGCTCGGAAAATACAGATTCAAGGCGTCGAATCGCGCGTAATAGCAAGCTATTGCGAAGATTCACAACGTAGAAGCTGGATTTTCTGAGTGCAAGATGCAAGTTCATGAATTAATCAGAGGTTTCCTGGGGATTGCTTCCCTTCATAATACAATTACCCGGACTCACTGTTGTCCCGTTAACTTTATGAAGCACATAACATTGTGAGAACATGGAATAGGTAAGCCTGATCAAGAACATCTGCCGCATGGACGCGGCAGCCGAGCCGCCATGGACGACATGTTTTGCGTGTCTTGATCAGGCTTGCCGGTTTCATGTCCGGATTGATCAATTTAGTCCAAAACGCACTTGCCGCTTACATTTCCAACTATATTCGTTATGGGTTAACGGGACATTAGCAGTGACCCGGACTGATTATTTTTTACAGCCCCGTCCACAGGGGTTGCTTCCCACGCAAAAAAACAGATGCCACATACCATGGAATAAATGAATAGAATACTTATACTTGATCATGTGACAATATAAAACAATATCATTCTTAATGTCAGGGAAACTGCGCATGACACCTGTTGAACTATACGGCACCATGCTGAGTAAATACGAATACCAAACAGATGAAGCCCAACATGAAACTGTCAGGCATACGCAACGATTATTTGAGGACCTCGTGGAAAATGAAAACAACCGGGGATTTCTTCATCAAATTTTAACCGGAAAAAAATATATAAGAGGTTTATATCTATGGGGTGGCACTGGCCGTGGCAAAACCTGGATTGTAGATTCATTTTATTCATGCGTACCTTTCAAGGAAAAATATCGCACCCACTTTCACACATTCATGCGTGATATTCATATCAGGCTGCAAAAACTCCAGGGGAGATCCAATCCACTGAATATCATCGCCCACGATCTGGGCAAGAGGTTTCGTTTGCTGTGCCTGGATGAATTTCATGTTCACGATATTGGTGACGCCATGATCATGACGGCATTACTCAAGGCATTATATGAGCAGAATATTACACTGGTTGCCACATCAAATATTGAAATCAGCAGGCTTTACGAAAAGGGCCTGCAACGTGAACTGTTTCTTGAAACAATCAAACTCCTGAAAGACAATAACGATGAAGTCTCTCTGGGAGACGGCATGGACTATCGTTTTCATGCGCTGGAGAAATCCGGTATCTACCATATAGCAAGTGATGATGCAGGTGACGAGATTCTCTGTCAATACCTGACCAGGGCCATACCCTGCCCTGCCAAGCATAACAGGGCAATCGAGATAAATAACAGGCCCATTAACTACCGAGCCCTCGCAGATGATATCGTCTGGTTTGATTTTGACGAGTTATGTAACACCCCCAGGTCTGACAGCGACTATATTGCCATTGCCGAGCGATTCCATACGGTTCTGGTCAGTAGCATACGGAAAATGAATGAAGAGGACGATAACATCGCCAAACGTTTTATTCACCTTATCGATGCCTTGTATGACCACAACGTAAAATGTATATTCACTGCCCATGATTTACCTGGCAATCTCTACCGGGGAAGATTACTTTCAATGGCATTTAAACGCACGGTAAGCCGATTGGTGGAAATGGACAGCGAAAGATACCTGAAACAGCCTCATTTGCGTCAGGCATCAAGTATCAACCACCAATAGGCCAGGCGGCATACACGGCCTGACAATAGTGATTAATATTCAGTGCAAAATTATTCACTTAAATGGCTCCAAGTATGTCGGCAAATCCTGTACCATTGCGCCCCTTGAGATAAACAACGGGAAGCTAATGTGGCTGAGTTTATACCGGGTCAACGATGGATCAGCAGTGCCGAGCTGCAAATGGGATTGGGTACCATTGTATCTGTCGATTTTCGTACAATTGATATGGTTTTTCTTGCCACCGGCGAGATGCGCACATATGCCAAACAAACCGCCCCCCTGTCCAGGGTTTCATTTGTTTGTGGCGATAAAATCAAGAGCCACGAAGGCTGGGCACTGTCAGTCAGTTCAGTCGACGAGAAAAACGGGCTGTTAACTTACCGGGGCTATCGTGAGGATGGTAGCGATGCCAGCCTGGAAGAAAGTGATCTGGATAACTTTATTCAGCTGAACAAGCCAACCGAAAGACTTTTTACCGGCCAGATAGACAGGGATAAATGGTTTGAGCTCCGTTACCAGACACGCTTTCATCAGTCCCGCACATCCCACTCGGCACTAAGGGGGCTGGCCGGGGGCCGGACCAGCCTGATACCACACCAGTTATACATAGCGCATGAAGTTGCCAACCGCTATGCACCCCGGGTTTTACTGGCCGATGAAGTCGGGCTCGGTAAGACAATTGAAGCCGGCATGATTCTTCATCAACAATTAATCACCGAGCGCGCATCGCGTGTCCTGATTATTGTACCGGAAACCCTGTTGCATCAATGGCTGGTTGAAATGCTAAGACGATTCAACCTGTTTTTCAGTATTTTCGATGAAGATCGCTGCCTTGCAGTTGAGGAAAGTACCGCACTGGAGAATCCCTTCCATTCCGGGCAGCTTGCCCTCTGCACACTTGAATTTCTGACCACTCACGGCCATCGATTTCAACAGGCGCTGGCCGGTGAATGGGACATGCTGGTTGTCGATGAGGCCCATCACCTGCAGTGGTCGCCCGATCAGCCGAGCATTGAGTACACCATGATTGAGCAGCTGGCAACACAGATAAAGGGCGTATTACTCCTGACAGCAACACCGGAACAGCTTGGCAGGGAAAGTCACTTCGCCCGCCTTCGTTTACTTGATGCCGACCGCTTTCCTGACCTTGATACCTTCCTTGATGAAGAAAAAAACTATGGGCCAATTGCAAAGGCCGTGACCTCGTTACTCAATGGTGAGGAACTGGATACAGATTCATACAATATCATCCAGGAAACAGTGCAGGAAGGAGACAACATGGCACTCCTTAAGACACTACAAAACCCGGCATCAACCGGCCGGGAAAAAGAGCAGGCCCAACGAGGACTGGTTGAACACCTGCTGGACAGACACGGCACCGGCAGGGTGTTATTTCGCAACACACGCTCTGCCATTCAGGGGTTCCCGGAACGTAAGGTCTGCGGCTACCCGTTACCACTACCCGGGCAGTATGCCGATTGCCTGGCTGCGTTTCAGACAACCGGCATTACCGCACCGCAACAGCTGCTTTGCCCGGAATTGCTTTACCAGTCCTTGCCCGGATCATCCGCACAACCCTGGTCCGATGTTGACCCCAGGATTGGCTGGTTAATTAAAACACTACAGAAGCTAAAAGCCGATAAGGTTCTCGTCATAACCGCCGATGCAGGTACTGCCATTGAGCTTGTTGATTTGTTAAGGATCCGGGCAGGCATCCATGCTGCATCATTTCACGAGGGGCTGAGTATCGTGGAAAGGGACAGGGCCGCTGCATTTTTTGCTGACAGGGAATATGGCAGCCAGGTTCTGATATGCTCTGAAATTGGTAGTGAGGGCCGGAATTTTCAATTTTCACACCACCTTATCCTGTTCGACCTGCCGCTTAATCCCGACTTGCTGGAACAACGCATCGGCCGCCTCGACCGCATTGGACAAACCGACACCATACAGATCCATGTACCCTACCTGGAAAACAGTGCACAGGATATTCTCTACCACTGGTATCATGAAGGGCTGAATGCATTCGAACAGACCTGCCCTGCCGGGCACATCATTTTTATGCGGGTTCAGGAAACGCTGGTTGACGCACTCCACCAGATAGATGAAGGAATTGAGGACAGCTCTGCACTCATCACCACAACCCGACAACTCAACCTTGAATTGACTGAATCCCTGCAACGTGGACGAGACCAACTGCTGGAATACAATTCCTGCCGCCCGCTGATAGCCGAATCAATAAAGAACAGGGCACAACAGGAAGATAATGACCCTAGCCTGCTTGAATACCTTGAGAATTGTTTTGACTGCTTTGGTGTGGATTTCGAAGACCATAGCGAAAACTGCTATATCGCCCGCCCTGGTGATCATATGCAGACAGGCGGCTTCCCCGGGCTGCATGAAGAAGGAATGACCGTGACATGCGACAGGGATACCGCTTTAAGTAATGAGGATATCCACTTCATTACATGGGAACACCCCTTGCTGACGGGTGCAATCGACCTGGTGCTGAGTAGTGAACTGGGGAATACTGCCGTCACGGCGCTGAAAAACAGTGACTTCAGGCCCGGCACCTTACTGCTGGAATGCCTGTTTACTACAGAGACCAGCCAGGACGATGGTAGTCAAGCAGGCCACAGCCTGCCTCCCGTCATGATCCGTACACTTATTGACCAGCAGGGGAATGACCACGAATCAGGGATTGGTCATCAGGCCATCCACCTTAACCGCGAGAAGGTAAACACTGAAACTGCCAACAAGATCGTTGGCGGGTATTCGGCCGTATTGAAGAACATGGTTACTAACAGTGAAAAAATGGCCCGATCACAATCGCCGGAAAAGGTTTATGCCATTCATCAAAAGATAATCGGTAACCTGGAAAAAGAAGTCAATCGACTAAAGGCATTGCAAAAAATCAATCCGAATGTACGTGACGAGGAAGTGCGGTTTTTTGAAGACCGGCTGGCCAATACGGTTCGTATTCTCGCGGCCACTAACCTGAGACTGGATGCCGTCAGGGTCATAGTTACCATCTGATTTGATCCCGGGCTGCCAAAAAAACGGCGTGTACATGGCCTGAATACAAAATATACAACTCATGCTCACTGCCGGGAGTTGTGGGCAATGGCCACGACCTAGGGCAAAACCCTATACTAATTAATATGTTCCATCTTTTTCATGTAACTTCACTTTATGATTTTATACAACTAAGTTGCTAAAAATAACCCTTTTCAGGCAATTTAAGTTATTCATTATGGACTGATTGTATATTTTTTACTCAGAATATGGCTTTTTATAACTCTCGGTGTTCCGTTAATGTGATGAGTTGTCCACATTTCCTGTGGATAAGTTTGTGGATAGATTGGTTATAGTAGCCGCAAACCCGCATTATCTCAGCAGATCTGTTAGATTGCCTAATTATTACACGATTGTAATAGTCATTAATAATCAGTATGTTATATTATATTTAAAGTGCGAAACATCTTAAAACGGGTATTTGGCGATATTGATGAATTCTTGATATTAACTGTGTATAAAATGACCCCGGAGACCTTGTCTGCTCGATATACTTATGATAGAAGCGATATACCAGAAGGCAAAACACCATGAAATAGCGCCTGTAACAGGTTTGCAGATAATGATTTTAGTATGAAAATATGGTGTTTACAGGATAAATGCCCGAAACATGTTGTTTTTATATATTAGCATTATCTTAACAAGTGCCCCACTTTAAAATCATGCACTTGAATCTCCCGCAAGGATACTCGCTGAAAAGGTATATAAAATCAGCAGGACTAACATCTTGATATATTTAAAATTTCAAATCATGCCTTCTACCTCGAATCATCGGCTGGATAGACCACCAGGTCTGACCGGAATCATTGGCCGGGAGGGAAGATTGTGACACATAAAAAAAGCCGCAAACAAATGCGGCTTTTTTCGTTACCCTCTGTAATATCGACTAGTTCGGTACCACAGCTTTTGCCTGTGGACCTTTTGGGCCATCTTCAACTTCATATGTCACACTCTGACCTTCGGCTAATGTGCGAAAGCCTTCACTGCTGATTGCAGAAAAATGAACGAACACATCTGCACTTCCATCTGACGGAGCAATAAAACCAAAACCCTTGGATTCGTTAAACCACTTGACTGTACCAGTTGCCATAGAAAAATACCTTATTAATAATTAAAAAAAACACCCCCATTTGCATAACAAACAAGGCAACTGACAGCAAAAACCTGTGAAAGGATAAATCTGACAAGACTTGAATGACATGCATTCACGCAAAACTATAGCACAAATATTATTTATGTCCTCATGTTCAAAAGAAAATAAACGGATTTTTTAAAATATTCTGACATACAATCCATGGTTTATTTATAAGAAAATTATAATTTATGAAAATAATTTTCAACCATTGCTAATGGCCCGTTAACTTTATGAAGCACATATCAATGTGAAGACATGGAACCGGTAAGCCTGATCAAGACCGTCTGCCGCATCCGTGCGGCAGACGAGCCGCCACGGACGGCCTGTTTTGCGTGTCTTGATCAGGCTTGCCGGTTTCATGTCCGGATTGAAAGTTAGCCCGAAACGCACTTGCCACTTACATTTCAGATGCATTCGTCATGGGTTAACGGGACAACAGTGATTTTCAATATAATCATATGACTTGTCCTGGCTGCCATTTTTAAATAAATCACGACAGTTATTTGATACTATACCGGTTTCGAAGCCCACGAGAAAAGCTGTATGTTTAAAACCAATGAATATTTTGACGGAAAGGTAAAATCCATTGCCTTCCAGACAGAAACCCTGCCTGCAACCATCGGCGTCATGGCGCCGGGTGAATATGTATTTAATACAGCCGACCAGGAACAGGTCACCGTCATCAGTGGTGCGCTGACAATAAGACTTGCAGATGGTAAAACCGGGCAATTTTGTGCCGGCAGGTCATTCAAGGTTCCGGAAAACAGCTCATTTGATGTCTCGGTCGAGGTTGAGTCATCCTAATATCTGTCTTTATGGATAATCCAGACACCACATTTTCCTGAAACACCATGCTGGTCATCTCAAACAAGATCCGGCTACCGGATCATGAAATAGAGCTATCCGCGATACGCGCGCAGGGTGCGGGTGGCCAGAATGTCAACAAGGTATCCAGCGCAGTTCACCTGCGCTTTGATATCAATGCCTCCAGCCTGCCTGAATTTTACAAACAACGATTACTGCTGTTAAAGGATCAACGCCTCAATAATCAAGGCATTATCGTTATCAAGGCGCAACAACACCGTAACCAGGAAAAAAACAGGGCCGATGCGCTTAACCGGCTCAAGGAACTGATCAGAAGCGTGGGGGTGGTGGCAAAAAAACGCAAGGCAACCAGACCCACCCGTGGCTCTCAAAAGAAGCGTCTGGACAGCAAGACAAAACATGGTCGCAAAAAAGATTTACGCAGGAAGAATTTTGACTGAAATTACGCCTGTTGATGATCCGGCATAGAGGGCACAAAGACAGGAATTTTCTTGTGTCGGCTGCCCCCAAAAAAATAATCAATAATGTCGTTCAATTACAATAAATACTTTTCATGCATCCTGTAACAAACTCACCAGCAATCCGATCAATCCACCAAACACACCACCCCAGACCACCAGCCAGCCCAGATGTTGCTGGATCATCTTCTGGACGATTTCCTTCACCATTTCCGGGGTCAACTCATCCAGGCGATAATCGACCATCTGTTCAATATGCTCCAGCATATCTTCACCCAGGGCCGATGTATTCAAACTGGAGGAAAGTTTTTGATGAAACGATTCAGAGTTCACCATTTCACTGAGTGAGCCCCTGATTTTTTTCGCAAATGGCTCTCTCAAGGGCTCCAGTGCCCTGCTACCGCCGAACATACCCAGCATACTGCCAAATGATGATTCCATGATGGCATCGAGCAGACGTTGAAAAACGCGATCATAATCTATTTCATCCAGCACAGACTCAAGATCAATCAGGTTACTGGCTGAATCCTCTTCGGCCTCGATCAGACGCCCGAGATTTTCCCTGGTAAAAAACTGCTCCATCATCATTGTTTTTATGGCCGACTTGAATTGCTCAAACTGGTTTGGAATAACACCGGATCCGTACAATAATGGAATACGTTCAAACAACATATAGACGGCCAGCCAGTTGGTTAATGCTCCAGACAAGGCAAACAGACCAACGTCAAAGAACTGCAATGAAAAGGTAACTGTGAAATAGCTGAACACAATAAACCCGACTGCAATCAGGTTGGTTAACAGACTTTTATTTATTGTAAAATCAGCAGTGGTTTTCATGACGACTCACTATCCCTTCAACGGGATACCAGATGATGCGGGGTCTCTTGTCGTGAGGGGGCAAAATCCGGCGTGGAATACAGCTCTGAGGAATTTTAGTGTATGGTAAAACGGTGGGGCTCCAGGGTAACCTGCATAACCTTTTTACCAAGCAGAACAATATCTCCACGATAACGACAACTCCCGTCACTGGTGAACTCAAACTGGTAGTGGCGATTGAAGAATACACGACCATCACCATCGCGCTTTAACCTGAGCTTGTTGAGTACAACGGATTCATCAAGAAAGTGAACCTCGACGTTATTGCACGCGTCCAGCCCGCCCTTGCGTGCCAACTCCTTGGCACTCATGCCATCCAGCCAGTACCAGATGATGGCCAGAAAGCACAACAGGATGATTACTTCGCCAGGGCTCATTGGGGCTCTTACGTAAAAAACAATGTGCACATGTTAACACATTGTCTCGATGTCATTATGGAAGACGGGCTTCCCTGAGGGACTTACCTTTAATTTAGTACATCACTAGATATGCCTGTTCCATAGAACCTGTTTTAATAACTTGTCCGTCTCTTCCATACGTTGTGATAACAGGTTTGCCACCTTTCGTGTAATGATAAACCCCGCTTCAGGCCTTTCTTCCAGATAACCCATCAACGCCCTGCCATCAATGCGGATGGCATCAACCTGATCATGACATCGGACACTGGCCGTGCGGTTCGCATTTGTCAACCAGCTGATCTCACCAAAAATATCTTTTTGTTCCTTGGATAAAACAATTTCATTACTGATGCAATCAGAATTATTGGAAACAATCTCGACAGAACCATCACACAATATGAATAAATCAGGGTTTTCAGAATCCCCTTCCGTGATCAAAAATTCACCTGCCTCAAAATGAACCCTCGCACAAAACTTCGAGATGTCATCGAGACAGTCGTATGGTAAATCCTTGAATAAAGCGATTTGATCCAGTTCTCCAATCACTTGAAACCCCTGACTATTCCTGTTTAATATGCCGATATCATCAATAGCGTCTGGTTTGGGGATATCTTTACAGGTTATTATAGATTGTAGTTATTGTTTAACACAGGCCGGTCATTGAAAAAACAGGACGTGATTATTATAGGGGCCAGTGCCTCGGGCCTGATGTGCGCTATCGAGGCAGGCAGGCGCGGGCGCAAGGTAGTCGTGCTTGACCATGCCAATCAGGCCGGGAAGAAAATCCTTATGTCGGGGGGTGGCCGTTGTAATTTTACCAACCTTGATATCCAGCCTGAACACTATATCTCTCATAATCCACATTTTTGTAAATCTGCATTAAACAATTTCAACCAGCGGGATTTTATCACTCTGGTACAACGGCACAACATCCCTTTCCACGAACGATCACATGGGCAATTATTCTGTGACAACAGCGCCCGGGATATCCTGAATATGCTATTGAATGAATGTAAACAGTCAAATATTAATATTTTACTGGGTACAGATATTGAAAATGTCTCCCATGGCCCCGGACGGCATTTCAGTATAAAAACCAGCCAGGGTGATTTCCAGTCCACATCACTGGTGGTTGCCACAGGCGGGCTTTCCATTCCTGCGACGGGGGCCAGTCCGTACGGCTACAAAATTGCTGAACAATTTGGCATCAAGGTATGGCCTGTCTCGGCCGGGCTGGTTCCACTCACGCTCAACAAAAAAGAACTGGCATACTTCTCTCCCCTGTCAGGTATTGCTGTTGACAGCATCGTCAGTTGCCCGTCACAGGACTTTCGTGAAAACATACTGTTTACACATCGGGGCCTGAGCGGGCCCGCGATACTGCAAGTTTCATCATACTGGAAACCCGGTGAAGACATCACCATCAACCTGCTGCCAGATGTTGACCTGGTTACGGAATTAAAGGCCGCACAGGCGCAACATGCGCAAATGCAACTCAAGACATTCCTGGGCGGATTGTTACCCAGGCGACTTGTAAGTACCCTGATAAGCAGGAAATGGAATGAAACACCATTACAGGAAGTCAGTCACAACCAATTCGATGATGTTGCCAAACAGTTACAACAGTGGACCACAAAACCCAACGGTACGGAAGGTTATCGCACGGCCGAGGTTACACTCGGGGGAGTGGATTGCGATGCGCTGTCATCAAAAACCATGGAATGCCGGGATAATCCGGGCCTGTATTTCATCGGTGAAGTGGTTGATATAACAGGCTGGCTGGGGGGTTATAACTTCCAGTGGGCATGGTCTTCCGGCTGGGCCGCTGGCCAATATGTCTGAACGCCAAATAATGTTATGATATTCCGGTACTTTATCCATATGATAACTGCGAGCTCAGTCGGCTTGCCAACGCACACGGCAAGGCGCAGTACGAAACGCCACGGGGCGCTGAATCCGTCATTATCACATGGATAGAACACGGGAATAATCACACATTTTTTAGTGGTGGAATAACGCACATGAAATGGCTTATCAGAATTTTTTTCAAAACAATCCGCGCAATACTTGGCCCGATACTGCTGGCTGGCGACTGGCTGACAACACCGAGAGGTATCAAGCGTCCTTTAGATGAACAGACCCAGCTTGACGAAGCCACTCAAAAACTGACTCTGTATCAGTTCAAAACATGTCCCTTCTGCATCAAGACCCGGCGTGCCATCAAACGCATGTCACTGAACATAAAAACCCTGGATGCCCAGAGAAACATGGAAAACCGCAACCAGCTATTGCAGGGTGGTGGACAAATCAAGGTTCCATGCCTGAAGGTTACCGATAATCAGGGAAAAGATGCCTGGATGTACGAATCAAAAGAAATTATCCAGTACCTGCAAAACAATTTCGAATAAACCCTTCCAGGTAAAATTTTATTCATGAGTACACAGACCGATCTGGATGTCCTGATTCTGGGCCACGGTCTTGCCGGTGGCTTACTCGCCTGGCATTTAATTCAAAAAGGACTGCGGGTAACCGTCATTGATGACCCTCAATCCTTGTCGGCTTCAAGGGTCGCGGCCGGTCTCTTTAATCCTGTCACAGGACAGCGTCTGGTTAAGTTCAAACATGCAGACCGATTCCTGCCCGTCGCCCGGGAATGTTATCATGCACTCGAGAAGCGGTTTGGGAAAACCTTCTTTCATGATATGGGTATGGTTCGCCTGATACGATCAAACCATGATCAACTGGTTTGGGGGAAACGTAAAAATGATCCAGAATACGATTCATACCTGGGTGAGTATTTCGACCGTAACACCAGTCCATACGTCCATGATCCACTGGGGAGCTTCCGGCAACACCGGACCGGCTATGTGGATACCACCGTTTTGCTGGACACCCTGTCAGAATTTTTTCGGGGTAATGATAGTTTTATTGATGCCAGGATTGACTATAAAGAAATCAGTTTTGAAAAAGGGCAAGTAACGGCCCTTGACATCAGGGCCAAACAAATAATCTTTTGTGAAGGGTACAGGGCCACTGGGAACCCGTGGTTTTCGTGGTTGCCCTTCAAGCCGGCCAAGGGTGAAATCCTGGCCCTGCAAACAGATACTGAATTGCCTGAACAAATAATAAATGCAGGCAAATGGCTGTTACCTTCCACAGAAGGCCTGTTTAAAACAGGTGCGACCTATCAATGGCATGAACTTGACGAGTTGCCAACAAAAGAAGCAAAACAGGAACTGCTTGATTTCGTTCATGCACTATTAAGACACCCGGGTAACATAAAAATCATCCATCACCTTGCCGGGATCAGGCCTTGCACGAAGGACACAAAGCCGTATATTGGCATGCATCCCCATCACCCGGAGCTGGGATTTTTTAATGGCTTTGGCTCAAGGGGTTCACTGATGATCCCTTATCATGCAGAACAGTTTGCAGCTCACCTGTGTGATAAAACAGCCATCGACAAGGAAACTGATATCAAACGTTACTGGAAGGAAGATGCCTGACCTGCCACTGGTGAAACTTGCCCACTCCAGAATCCTTGAAGTTGTTAAAAACAGTGACACCGTAATTGATGCAACGGTAGGTAACGGCCACGATACCCTTTTCCTTGCCAGGGCCGTTGGCCAGCGGGGGAAGGTTTTCGGGTTTGATGTACAAAAGGAAGCTCTCGACCACACCTGGAGACAACTGCAGGAACACGGCATGGATAGACAGGTTTCACTTTACCACGCCGGACATGAAATCATGTCTACTCTACTGCCGGAACAATTGGCAGGCCGTGTCCAGGCAATAATGTTTAACCTCGGCTACCTGCCCGGTGGTAACAAATCACGGATAACCCGTGCAGCCACTACACTGGCTGCCGTGCAAACAGCATTGCAGATGCTTTCTGCCGGCGGCAAGGTAACTGTAATGGCCTATACCGGCCACCCCGGCGGGCAACAGGAAGCCAGTGCCGTCAGACATTGGGCATCGGCTTTGCCACCTGATCTGTTTAATATCGAAATGGAAATACCACGAGTAACGGCCAAGCCGTCGCCGGAATTAATCACCATCACTAAAAAACAAAAAAGACCCGGATTGTCTGTGACAGGCGTGACCATGGCTGATGTTCATAAATATTCAGGACATTGATAAACCGGCTGAACCCGTCAACACAGGCTTGTTTGGCCGATCACCCCGGTTCCTCATTCTTCCTCTATACTATTGGTAATGACTGACAAAATCCCAAGCCTGCTGGAAAATCGCCTCGGGCGCACCCATGCAAGGCGACGCCTGGGAATAGAGTCAGACAAGGATCAGCACATATTTGGTCTCGGACTGAATTTCTTCCACCCTGAAAACTGGTATTCACTTTCAACAATTTTACGCTATACGCTGAAAATGACCGGATTATATTATCTGGGCCAGCGAAATTCACAACATCACACATTATCAAATAATTTACTCTCTATTAATAATCTGCCTGCCGAGTTTGAAGGTTATAAAATTCTTCACCTGAGTGACCTGCATGTAGACATGAACAGACAGGCCATGATCAACATGAATAATACAGTAACGGGTCTGGAATACGATATATGCGTAATGACGGGTGACTATCGTGCAAAAACCTTTGGGTCCATAGCCGAATCAATCGAAGGGATGAGATCTGTGGTCGATTCGATAAAAAAGCCTGTTTATGCGGTACTCGGTAATCACGACAGTATTCGCATGGTCCCCGCTCTGGAATCAATGGGTATCCGGATTTTATTAAATGAAACTGTCACCATTAAATCCGGGCAATCGCATTTTTATATTTCGGGTGTCGACGATGCACACTATTTTCGGGTCGATAATATTGATAAAACAAGTAGCGATATCCCGAATGGTGCGCCATCAATATTACTGTCTCACACACCGGAGATATACAAGCAGGCCGCACACGCAGGCTATGGCGCCTTCCTGTGCGGGCATACCCATGGAGGGCAAATATGCCTGCCCGGGAAAATCCCTGTCACACTGGATTCAAAGTGCCCGCGTTATATGGGGTCCGGAAGCTGGAAATACAAAAACATGACCGGTTATACCTCGGTCGGTGCGGGCACGTCTATTGTCGATGTGCGGATTAACTGCCCACCGGAGATTACCATACATAAACTGACAGGCAGAATGCATGGGCCTAATAGGGACGCTTCCTGATTCCAATGATGTAAAGTATTTTTGACAGGAACAACTCGATCACTATGAACAGCAAAATAATCAAAAACACCTGGCCCCATTCAAGTTTAAAAACACTCATACAATACAACAGGGGAAACAAGGCTTCTGGAACCTGATCCAGACCGGGGGCCATACTGCTGGGAGGTTTATTCAATCGACGTTTAATAAAACTGGAGAACAGATCGCCCAACATCGCAAAGAAGGCTATATAAAACCCCGTCCTTGCCTCCATTCCGACCAGGTAAGCGGCAAGCCCTGTAAGAACAACAGAAAAAAGCAGCCCGCGTACTGTTTTTGAATGACCCAGGATCGGGCGTTGATCAATAAACATCCGCCCTGCATCCAGCGGGAATGAAAAAGAATCCTTGAAT
>DRJK01000110.1 GCA_011052215.1 Gammaproteobacteria bacterium | reverse complement strand
TTTATGAAGCACATAACAATGTGAGGACATGGAATCGGCAAGCCTGATCAAGACCGTCTGCCGCACGGATGCGGCAGCCGAGCCGCCATGGATGGCAGGTTTTGCGTGTCTTGATCAGGCTTGCCGGTTTCATGTCCGGATTGCGGGTTAGCCCGAAACGCACTTGCCGCTTACGTTTCAACTACTTTCGTGACAGGTTAACGGGGAAACCGTACAAACATTTCTAATGTTGTGAACGGCTTCACAACCCTATTGTGGTCATTTAACACATAGTTAAATAAGATAATATCGTCTGTCCCGGTCAAGCAGCCCGTATATGTTGTTATTCAGACTACATATCATCAGCATTACCTTATTATTATTGTCGGCTTGCGGACAGACTACTCGATATGAAGTCAGACCAGTCACCGGGCACAACCACCCTGACCATGAATCAACCTCTGACACCCCACTGGACATCGCATTACAACAGGTAGGCAAACCCTATCGTTATGGTGGCTCAAATCCCACCGGATTTGATTGCAGTGGCCTTGTTTATTATTCGTACCAACAATCAGGCACGACAATCCCGCGCACATCAAGGCAACAATTGAGCGTTTCAAGAAGGATACCGGTATCGAGAATGCGCCCGGGCGATCTGGTCTTTTTCAGTATACCCGTAACCCGGGTTTTACACGTTGGCATTTATATTGGAGGCAATCGATTTGCACATGCACCATCCAGTGGTAAACGGGTTGGTATCGCCTATCTGGATAATCCCTACTGGCGCAAACACTTTATTAGAGCAGGCAGGATTAGTCACTGATTTGACCGGCATCGATCCTGTCAGATTCCGGAATATTCAGCCTGGTAAAGAAAATTGTGAATCGACTGTTTATCAGCGATACTGCTTATATGACCGGCATCACCATTACATTGGAGCAACTAAGAAAAATGATTGGCGTCCAGGTAATCCATGAGAAAATTGCCTGTAAGGTAATTGAGGTGCTGGAGGATGGGCCTGCGCTGGTTTTAATCAGTATCAGTGAGGATCATATACAGCTCGACCAGTATGGGAACCCTTTACGGAAGGTACCGGAAACGTTTACCGTGCCGGTTTTAAGCAAGGATGGAAATTTTATTCACCCGCTTTATCTCGCACTAGACCTTATTGATGGATAGAAGATCAATCACCCTGTCAAGATCCTGCTGTGTGTCGACACCATGCCCCGGTGGATTCTCCGTAATACTGACGTGAATCAGAAATCCATTCCATAAAGCCCTGAGCTGCTCAAGGGACTCGGTTTGTTCAACGTAACACGGTTCTATCTCGCTGTATTGTTTTATGAAGCCTGCCCTGTAGGCATACAATCCTATATGCCGGTAATGTTCTGAGCCATCAGGGAGTGTCTCCCTGTCAATCTCAAAGGCATCCCTGTCCCAGGGTATCGGTGCTCGGCTGAAATACATTGCATAACCATCCCTGCTGGTTACCACCTTGACAACATGTGGATCCAGAAGTTCTGCAGCGTGGTTAATCGGAGAACACAGTGTAGTAATAGCGGCATCCCGATGGTTCGCCAGATCATCAGCAACCTGTTTTATCAATTCCGGGTCCATCAGGGGTTCATCGCCTTGCAGGTTAACGACAATGCTGTCATCAGACCAGCCATACCGTGTGACAACCTCCGCTATTCTGTCAGTTCCTGACAGATGGTCTTTATCGGTCAAACATACCCTGGCTGAAAATGATTCACATGCAGTTATTATTCTCGGGTCATCTGTCGCGATAACTACGTTTTGTGCACCACTTTCGATAGCACGCTCATAAACATGCCGAACCATGGGTTTGCCTGCGATGGATAACAGCGGCTTTCCGGGCAGGCGAGTGGAAGAATAGCGTGCAGGTATAACAACATTGAATAAGGTGCTCATAACCCTTGTTAGTCTACTTCCTCATCGGCAGGCAGCTTTCTGGCCTCTTCCACCAACATAACGGGGATATCATCCTTTATCTGAAAGGCAAGCCTGTCAAGTTTGCAAATAAGCTCTTTATCTTCCTTTCTGTAAACAAGTTCACCCTTGCATACAGGGCACGCCAGAATATCAAGTAGTTTATTATCCATTTTAAATCCTGTGATTAGTTTATTGAATAGCTTTCATCATATTGTTTTTTTAACATATACAGAAGTCGTGTCACCAAACGTTTGTCCAGATTGGCCTTTACCGGCACATACCATATGTCATCGCGAGCATATTTTTTGCATTTTACAGCATCCTTTTCTGTCATAAAAATAAGGCTGTCATCATCAAATAACAAGTCATCTGCCTTGTAATCATAATGATCGGGGAAAGGATGTCTGGTAAAAACCAGCCCATACTTTTCAAGGTCAGAAAAAAAACGGTCAGGATTGCCAATGCCTGCAATGGCATGCACCACGCTACCACTGAATACACCCATGTTCCGGCGCTCGCCTGTCATTAGATTGACTGCCTCATTTGATTCCAGTTCCATTGGATATTCCATGCGCATGGCGATACCATTCGTGACTATAAAATCCACTTCTTCAAGCCTGCTTTTTCTTTCCCTCAACGGGCCAGCCGGTAAACAATGGCCATTACCAAAACGCCTCACACCATCGACCACTGCAATTTCAATATCACGCTCAAGCACATAGTGTTGCAAGCCATCATCAGAAATAATGACATCACAGTCATGATACTTTAATAACTGTTGTGCTGCAGATACCCGGTCAGGCCCGACGGCCATAGCAGTTCCACAATAGCGCGCCATCAAAACCGGCTCATCACCCACCATCCGTGGATCGCTGTCTTCCCTCACCTGTTGTGGCCATGTCTTTGCAAGCCCTCCATAGCCCCGGCTGATGATGCCGGGTTTATACCCCGCATTTTTGAGTAAACTGAAAATTGCTACAACAAGTGGCGTCTTGCCACTGCCACCAACTGAAATATTTCCCACGATGATGACCGGAACCGGCATCCTGACAGTTTTAAGCATGCCTTTCTGGTACAGATGCTTTCTGATATAGACCAGCATACAGAACAGCCAGGAAACGGGTAACAATACCAGTGACAGGGGGTTGCGTCGGTACCAGTACTCGTCTAGACGTTTCACCTCGGTTTTTACCTCACAATATCAAGGAGCCTCTGATTAATTCTGGACGAAGCAGATTGTGCTCGGAAAATACACATTCAAGGCGTCGAATCGCACGTAATAGCAAGCTATTGCGAAGATTCGCAACACAGAAGCCGGGTTTTCCGAGTGCAAGATGCGAGTTCATGAAT
>DRJK01000109.1 GCA_011052215.1 Gammaproteobacteria bacterium | reverse complement strand
CTCTCCCTGATTTCCTTGTATATTTGACAAGCCTCTTTTTATGTTTTACCTGCCTGTCACTAAGGACATTTCTTTTCCCTTCATATGGATTTTTTCCCTCCCTGAATTCAATCCGTACCGGTGTTCCAATCAGTTTCAGTACCTTACGGTAGGTATTGACCAGGTAACGCCGATATGACTCGGGAGTAGACCTGGCCTGGTTACCGTGAATAACAATAATGGGTGGATTACGCCCACCCTGATGGGCATAGCGCAGCTTTATTCGCCGTCCTTTTACCAATGGAGGTTGATGATCTTCGATTGCACTTTCAAGAATTTCTGTTAACCGGGGTGTCGGTAAATTTTTTGTTGCCGAAATGTAGGCCTTTTTAACCGAATCAAATAAATTTCCTATTCCGGTACCATGCAAGGCAGAAATAAAATGAATTTCTGCAAAATCGATAAACCCGAGCTTATAGTCAAGCTCATGCCTGATGCGCTCACGTTGCTCATCCGACAAGCCATCCCATTTATTAACCGCAATTAAAAGTGCGCGCCCGCTATCCAGCACCAGACCGAGCAAGGTCGCATCCTGGTCAGATATTTCCTTTTGTGCATCCAGTACGACAATAACGACATTGGATTCCTGAATTGCCTGCAGTGCCTTGATGACACTGAATTTCTCAATAACCTCATGAACACGACTACGACGTCTCACTCCTGCCGTATCGATAAGGGTATAGGACTGACCGTGTTTCTCAAAAGGGATGGCGATACTGTCTCTTGTTGTACCGGGCATATCAAAGGCCAGCACCCTGTCCTCGCCTGTCAGCCCGTTGACCAGTGTGGACTTGCCCACATTAGGTCGCCCAAGGATAGCTACCCTGATGCTGTCATCTTCCTCTTCATGGTTACTTTCCTCTTCACCAGGCAGCAGCCCCGAAAGCGCATTTTCTATCAGTTTAACAACCCCACGACCGCGTACCGCAGCTATGGGAAAGGGTTCACCCAGACCCAGTTCATAAAAATCACTGGTGGCCAGGCTGACATCAACACCGTCAACCTTGTTAACGACCAATATGACCTTTTTATCAATCTGGCGCAGCTCACGGGTAATGATGTGATCCGATGCGGTTACACCGCTCCGTGCATCGACCAGGAATAAAATAATATCGGCCTCTTTAATTGCCAGTCTTGCCTGCTCGGCCATCAATTTACCTATACCTTCCTTTTCGCCACTCAGGCCACCCGTATCAACAACCAGGTAGGCCATGCCACCTACCTTGCCCTGTCCGTATTTACGGTCACGTGTCAGCCCCGGGAAGTCTGCGACGAGGGCATCCCGGGTTCGGGTCAGGTAATTAAAAAGTGTGGACTTGCCAACATTGGGGCGCCCTATCAGGGCAATAACCGGTATCATGATATGTGTCCCCGGGAGCCTGTCGGGCTTAGGTGATCGTAGCGAGGGATGGCCATTTTGAATCAGATTTTTCGATCACTTGAGTTGAAATGCCGACAACTCACCACCCTTGCCGAGACTGATCAGTATTTTGCCATTCGTTACCGGAGAAACTGAAAAACCATTTGAATCTCCACGCATTCTTGCAACAATCCGGCCGTCACTCTGATCCAGCCAGTGTAAATAGCCTTCAAAATCCCCGACGACCACATACTTGCCAAATACCACCGGCGCCGTCAGGGAACGCCTCTGTAGTTTATCCTGCCTCCACAGTGATGCCCCGTTCTTTGTATGTAATGACCATAACTGACTGCGGTCATCAGTAACAAACAGATGATCACCACCGACTGTTAATCCGGCATAGGATGAAAGTTCCCGCCGCCAGATTAATCGACCATCCGCAAGGTTTATTGCCGCCACATTACCCTGGAATGCTGCCACATAGATAACACCCTTGTCATCAATGACGGGGTCAGCGTCCAGATCGACAATGCGCTCAAGTTCTGTTCTCCCTCGGGGAATTGCCACTTTTCTTCGCCAGATCTGCCGCCCTTCTTTCAAGGATAATGAAACCAGTTGCCCGTTATCAAAACCACTCAGAACCATATCATCCACAATCAACGGTTTGCTTGTGCCCCTGAGAGTCAGGGCCGGCTCCCTTTTCTTGAAGTCCCATATTTTTTTACCATCTTTGGCACTTAAGGCTGTCAGGCGTCCATCACCGGTTCGGACTATAATCGTATCACCTTTTATTTCAGGCACCGACAGCACCTCGCTGGTGAGCTTTACCGACCAAAGGGGTTTTCCATCAGCAGATTGGTAGGCCAGAAGTCGCCCATCGCGTGTGCCGAGTAACACCAGTCCAAACCCGACGCCCGGCCCGGCGGATATTTTCTTTTTAGTGTCCACTTCCCAGATCCTGTTTCCGGTATTGATATCGTATGATGCCAGATGACCATCACGTGAAGAAACATAAACATGGTTGGCAGATAATGCAGGGGTTAAACGCAAAAGTCGCTCACCACTACCACTGCCCGTGCTGACTGACCAGATCTTGTCCAGCCTGATTGTATTGGTAAGCTCAACCAGTTTTTCAGGAGGTTCAATATTATCATCTCCACTAAAATAATTGGTAAACCAGGTGCAACCGCCCAGCAACAGTGTAATAGAATAAATCAGTACTACTTTTTTCATCTTGTCCCGCTACTCCTGCTATTTTGCAAGATCATCAATTTTAAACTGTAGGCCAGGCACCCCGCTTGAACCTGCCGGCAATGCCCGGATTGCGATGCGATATGATAACAATGCTTTATCAGGTTTGCCCTGCTTAGCCAGAATGTCTCCCTTCAACTCCTCGTACATCGAAATATAATTACCACTATCAGCCGAGTTAACAATCGCATATGCCTTGTCATATTCACCAAGTACTGACAACACCCGGGCAAGACGGAGTGATGCCAGACGTTCCAGCTCCGGGGTGCTGGCATGCTCGGATGCCCACTGCAAATGCATTTTTGCCGAGGCAAAGTCATTTGCTTCCACTTTTATTTTTGCCAATGCCAAGGCGGCATAAACCGAGTAGGGACGACTACTGTATTTTTTGAAAAGCTCATCAGAAATTGCCTGGGCTTGCTCGGTTTTATTTTCCTTAATAGCCATTACCAACTGCGTATATAACGTAGAGGCCTGTAGCGACTGCCCTAATTGATAATTACCCCACCAACGCCATCCAAACAAGATTGACAAACCAAGGATAAGACCAAAAATGACTGACTTGCCATTTTCCTTCCACCAGTCTTTTAGTTCCTCAACGCGTTCTTCATCTGTAGCATACTCCACATTTATTTCCTCTTTAAATCAGTCATCAATAACCATTAAATCTTTTTAGCCGCAAATATACGCAAATACTCGCTAATATTATATTTCCTAAAATCTTGTTTGGCCACGCATGAATGCCAATAAATATTATCAATATTGACGGGCATCTCATGACACACCGGAACATCAGAGCATCTTTGTGTCTCACCACCCGGGGTGATGGTTTATCCGCTTTTGGATATTTCTTATCTTCGGCTCCCAGACACTGCAATCCTGGCTGATAAATAACTGGCCAATTTGTCAAATGGTATGTTTATCTGATCCTCGCCGGTACGTAAAAACTTCAGCGTTACCCCGGATCTTTCCAGTTCATGCCCGCCGAGTATGAGTGCAACATCGGCACCACTTTTATCGGCACGTTTCATTTGTGATTTCATACTTCCTGCCCCGCAATTCAATTGCAGTTTTAATTCCGGCAATTGATCATGCAAGGCCTCGGCAAGTATTACTGCCCTTACTATTTCCTCCTGACCTGTGCTAACGATGTAGGCATGCAGATTTACATCCTGCTTGCCAGCATCCAGATCTTCAAGCAAGGCAACCAGCCGTTCCTCCCCCAGGGCGAATCCACAGGCACAGGTTGCCTTGCCGCCCAGTTGTTCGACCAGGCCATCATAGCGCCCTCCTGCACAAACCGTCCCCTGCGCACCTAACTGGTCGGTTACCCACTCGAATACCGTATGGCAATAATAATCCAGTCCCCTGACAAGGCGAGGGTTGATTTCATATTCAAGACCCGCTGCATCAAGTATTTCCCTGAGCCGAGCAAAGTGATCCAGGGAGGCATCACCGAGGTGATCCATTAATCCGGGGGCCGATTCAATCAGCGCCTGCATGTCCGGGTTTTTACTGTCAAGAATTCTCAGTGGATTTGTGCCTAAACGACGCAAACTATCCTTATCCAGCTTTCTCCGGTGACTCTCAAGGTAGGCTACCAGCTTGTCACGATATGCAACACGTTCCTCACTCGTCCCCAACGTATTTATTTGCAAAACAATATTTGTTAACCCCAGATCTCGCCAGATTCGGGCGCTGATCAGAATAAGTTCTGCCTCGATTTCAGCGCCACTCATTCCGAATGTTTCGACCCCGACCTGATGGAATTGCCGGTAACGTCCTTTTTGAGGCCTTTCATGCCGAAACATGGGGCCCATATACCAGAGGCGCTGAACCTGATTGTAAAGCAAACCGTTCTCGATTCCCGCACGCACACAACAGGCTGTCCCTTCAGGTCTGAGCGTCAGGCTGTCGCCATTACGATCATCGAAGGTATACATTTCCTTTTCAACAATATCGGTTACTTCACCTATCGACCGCTTGAACAATTCTGTTTTTTCAACCACGGGCATACGAATCTCCTGATACCCGTAGTTATCAAGAATACGACCAATTGTTTTCTCAAGGAACTGCCATACGGGTGTCTGTTCCGGCACAATGTCGTGCATACCCCGAATGGCCTGAATACTTTTTGCCATGTTATTCCTAAATTAATACGTCTGCACGTTTTCCAAAACCGGTACGTGAATCAGAAAACAGAAAGTCGCCTGTCCCGGTGTCTTTTCTTTTCCACTGCCCGGTCGTAATGGTGCGGTCATGAAACCCTTACCTGAATAGACGACCCGTCATCGTCCCCGGACTTCTTCCTCTCAATAGCTGCACGAATATATTTTTCCAGCTCATCAACCAGCCCTTCATTACTGACTTTATGGTCTGGTTTGCCATCGATATAGAGAAGGTTGGGTGAACCGCCGGTCAGTCCTACACTCACCTCACGCGCCTCACCTGGCCCATTGACGACACAGCCAATCACTGCGACATCAATTGATTCCTGGATATCTTCCAGACGTGACTCCAGTTCATTCACCGTTCCTATCACATCAAACTGCTGGCGCGAACATGAAGGACAGGCAATGAGATTAATACCCTTGTTACGCAAATGAAGACTTTTCAGTATATCAAAACCAACCTTGATCTCTTCAACAGGGTCTGCCGCCAGTGACACCCGGATGGTGTCCCCTATGCCGTCAGCCAGTAGCATGCCCAGGCCGATCGCTGACTTGACCGCCCCCGCCCTGGCACCACCTGCTTCGGTTATGCCCAGATGCAAAGGCTGTTCTATCTGCCTGGCCAGTTGCCTGTAAGCTGCCACGGTCATGAATATTTCTGAAGCCTTCAGACTGATCTTGAAATTCTGAAAATTCAGTCGATCCAGAATATCAATATGGCGCATGGCCGATTCGACCAACGCCTCCGGGGTGGGCTCACCATATTTTTTCTGTAAATCTTTTTCCAGTGAACCGGCATTCACACCGATCCTGATTGGAATACCGTGATCACGCGCACTATCAACGACGGCACGTACCCTGTTTTCCCTGCCAATATTCCCGGGGTTTATACGAAGACAATCAACACCCAGTTCGGATACCCGCAAGGCAATCTTGTAGTCAAAATGTATATCGGATATCAGTGGTATATTGACCTGTTCACGAATCTTGCCGAAGGCATCTGCGGCCTCCATGTCAGGCACCGAAACCCGAATAATATCCGCACCGGCATTTTTCAGTGCTGTTATTTGCCTGACAGTTGCATCCACATCGCAGGTATCGGTATTGGTCATGCTTTGAACCGACACTGGTGCACCATCACCGATCGGTACATTGCCCACCATGATCCGGCGGGATTTTCTGCGTTCAATTTTATGGTTATTGATCATGTATTTCCAGGCTTCCCACCAGGCGTTAATCTACTATTTTGCCGAGACTGAACTTGGCAACATTACCACGTATATAGGGTGTAAGATCGACAACCCTGCCATTACGCGTCAACTTTACCTTTCTTGCATTCCCCAGTGTTAATTTGAATGGGGGTTTGCCCGAGACTGAATACTGCTTGCCAGCGCGCACCATATCAAAGATCAGGCGATTCCCGAGGGAATCCCGTACATCAACCCATGAGTCAGCACTAAACTCGAATACCAGTTGGTCCAGGTCATTACCCTGCTTATTGGTGATTTTATCACGGGATGTTTCCGGTATGACAACTGTTTCAGCAACCGGCACCTCCGGCTTTTTCTCTTCGACCACATCTGGCTCTGGCTGCACATCACCTGGAGCAAGCACCTTGTTCAGCGGTAATATCGTATCATTGTGCGCTGTTTCGTCCGCTGTCGTGCCTGTTGTACTGCTTTGCAGATTATTATTGGCGGTCGGCTCCTGCCCGGACTCCATCGACAACCAGATGATTGCAGCAAGAACAATCACCAATACCAGTGAACCTACCGGTAATAATCTTTTCCATCGCGCGCCACCTTCGGTTACCATTTCACTCATACGTATCGTACTCAGCGAGGCAGATGGCTCATTTTCACCGACAATAATATTATAATGCTCAAGCACTTTCTCATCAGATATGCCCACCATTGCGGAATAAGTTCGAATATAACCCCTTACAAAAATCGGGGCAGGAAGGCTTTCAAATCTGTCTTCTTCAAGCGCCTCGATTATTTCCTGCGACAAATTTAATTGTTTTGCCATATGCTCTACAGACAAATGCCGGGCCTGTCGCGCCTTAAGCAACATAATACCCGGGCTTGTATTTTTACGTTTCTGGTTGTCGTTTTTATCTGTCATTTTTCTTTCGATTGCAGATATAATCTGGTTTCCTCGGAATCAGGAAATTTTTCCTTTAGTAACATAACCTGGCTTGCCAGTAAATTGGTATCACCCAATACTTTTTCAACCTGAATACTTACCCACAAACTTGCCGCAACAGGCTTGTGGACAGCATGAAAACGCTGAATATAACCCCGGGCGGAAAGGTAACGTTTCAGTTCAAGACTCAAACTCGCCATTTTCAATAAACCCGCCGGGAAGCGCGGGTTCCTGCGCAGGGATGCCCTGAAATATTTTTCTGCTTCAGCCTTGTTATCGGTACAACTGCCAGCATTCAGATAGGCATGTTCAGGGGTTCCGTATAACGGGTTTTTAATCGCCTGAAGAAACTGCACCTGCGATTCCTTGTATCTCTTTTGTTTACACAGGAATGCACCAAAGTTATTACGAATTGCTGAATTGTCCGGGTCCAGTTTTACTGCCTTTTTGAAATTACTTTCTGCTTCTTCAGTTTCACCCAGGCGGGCATTCAGCAACCCCAGTGTACTGTATGCAAGGGCATTATCCGGATTCTGCCTGATTGATTTTTGTAACCGTTTCATCGCCGTCTTGTTATTACCTTGCTGCATATAGGTCATACCAAGCTGTACATTGATATTCGATGTTTCCGCAGATGCTTTCAGATGGCCCTCTTCAGCCGCACATGCAGCCAGTAACAACATAGCCACATATAACGAAACACGAAATAGCGTTCGCATTATAATATTCCCCTTACACTGACAGTCTTTGCATCTGCTTTTTGCTGCCTTCTTGTGCGATCAAACACCTTGCCAACCAGCTGTCCACAAGCAGCATCTATATCATCTCCACGTGTCTTCCGGATGATCGTTGTATAACCGGCCGCTATCAGTATGTCACGGAACATTTCTGTGTTCTCCGTTTTTGAACGCCGGTATCCTGATTGCGGAAACGGGTTGAATGGAATCAGATTTATCTTTGCCGGTACCCCTTCCAGGATCCGGGCCAGCTCCTTTGCGTGTTTACGTGTATCGTTGACACCATCAATCATGATGTACTCAAAAGTTATCCGTCTGCGTGCTTTTCCTTCTACATAATGCCTGCAAGCCTCCAGCAATTCCTTAATCGGATATTTTCGGTTTATCGGAACCAGTTCACTACGCAAATCATCATTGGGGGCATGCAATGACACAGCGAGACTGACATCGCATACATCCCTCATCCGGTACATCGCCGGGACGACACCTGATGTACTCAGGGTGATTCGTCTGCGCGATATTCCACAGCCAATATCATCGTTCATGATCTCCATTGCACGGATAACATTATCAAAATTCATCAACGGTTCGCCCATGCCCATCATGACGACATTGGTAACCGGTAGCTTGCCGGCATTTGCCGGTATGCCCAATGTCCGGTTTGCAAACACAACCTGGCCTGTTATTTCACCGGTTGTCAGGTTGCGATTATATCCCTGTGTTGCCGTTGAACAAAATGTGCAGTTCAATGTACATCCAACCTGGCTCGAAACACACAGGGTTCCGCGTCCCTTTTCGGGAATAAAAACGGTTTCTATGTGATTACCGTCTTCCATTTCCAGTATCCATTTGCGTGTCCCGTCGGCCGACGGCATTTCTGTAATGCAGGTTGGGTAGTATATGACTGCCTTTTCTTCAAGCGTTGCACGCAATGCCTTGCCCAGGTTGGTCATGGCCTGAAAGTCCGAAATACCTTCATGGTAGATCCATTTCATTACCTGGGTCGCACGGAAGGGTTTTTCTCCGATGCTGGCAAAGAAGTCTCTGAGTGCTTGCTGATTCATATCCAGCAAATTGATTTTTCGGGTTACTGCTTTCATATATACCTTATTACAGGGTGCCATCAGGCCAATTATTGTTTAACAATGAAAGTTCAGAATAATATAAACCCGCATAGAAGCGCGGGTTTCCTGCAAACTGCCATCGGAACCAGTACTCTATCCAGATGATAATGTCGAGTACACATGGGTAGGCCAACAGTGTAACTCTGCTTTGATTTTCAAGCAATTAGAGGAAACAGCCATTACCGGCAATATTCTGGTATGTCGGCGAACCAAACTTAATCTTTTTTATTAAATTAATTTTCTATCTTATTGTTTTTAAAGTTATTATCTTTCATCTATCCAGGCCATCTGTATGGCCTCCAGTATTTTTTCACCTGAATGTCCGGGATCATCATCGAATCCCTTCAGTTCCAGCACCCACTGTTGCAGGTCTGTAAACCGCACGGTTTGTGGATCTACCTCCGGATGCGACTCATCCAGCTCGATCGCAATCTCCTGTGTATCCAGCCATTTAAGACCCATAATTTCTCCTAATGATTTTCGGAAACCATGTTGATAGTATATTTTGGTATTTCGATAACCAGGTCTTCATTGCCGACAATGGCCTGACAGCTCAAACGAGAGTCCGGCTCAAGACCCCATGCCTTATCGAGCAGGTCATCTTCATCTTCAGTAGACTCACCCAGGGATTCCATCCCCTCACGGATATAAACGTGACAGGTTGTACATGCACAGGACTTCTCACAGGCATGCTCGATTTCAATATCATATTTCTGTGCCGCATCGCAGATCGAGATACCAGGTTCAGCCTCAATGACCGCCCCTTCCGGGCATATTTCCTCATGAGGTAAAAAAATAATCTGTGGCATACCGCTTAATCCTCTTTTCCTGAAACCCTGTCGTTGTATATAAAACCCCTGATCTTTTTCATGTCCTCACATTTATTGCGCCTCATAAAGTTAACGGGGCAACCGTGATCCAGCCTGAGAAATCATCGGGTAAAAATTCACCCGGATATCCACAATCTATGACTCGAATTCCTCAATTTTATGTCCTGACATCGCATCCTGAATACTGCCATTCATCCTTCTTTCCACATAACCGGCACAGGTCTTTTCCAGCCGGGCAATCGCAAGCTTGATGGCCTCAATGTCATCCTGTTGCCTGACTGTCTGCAAGCTGTCCATCTGCTGATCTATTCCGGCCCGTTCTTCATCATCGAGGTATTTCTCGCCGTCTTTTTGCAATGCAGCAGTCAGTGCCTCCATGGCCCTGTCGGCTTCAACCTGTTGTTCACGCAACATTCTGGCCACCATGTCCTCGCTGGCATGGTCCATTGAATCTCTCAGCATTTGCTCAACCTCCGAGTCCTCAAGACCATAGGTCGGCTTCACCTCTATGCTACTCTGCACGCCACTGCTTTGCTCCTCTGCAGCCACACTCAGCAAACCATCGGCGTCAACCTGGAAGGTCACCCGGATACGCGCCGCCCCCGCTACCATGGGGGGAATATCCCGCAGTGAAAACCGTGCCAGTGAGCGACAATCCTGGACCATCTCACGCTCACCTTGCAATACATGGATTGACATGGCCGTCTGGCCATCCTTGTACGTGGTAAAATCCTGTGCACGCGCTACGGGTATGGTTGTATTTCTGTTAATCACCTTCTCAACCAGCCCGCCCATTGTTTCCAGGCCCAGTGACAGCGGGATAACGTCAAGTAACAACATTGCCTCATCGGGTTTATTACCGGCCAGAATATCTGCCTGAAATGCCGCACCGACCGCAACCACCTTGTCGGGATCGATATCAACCAATGGAGGTTTGTTAAAAAACGCCTCCACCTTCTCCCGCACCATGGGTACGCGTGTGGAACCTCCCACCATCACCACTTCAGAAATATCATCAATGGATAAACCGGCATCACGCAATGCCCGCCGACAGGGGTTGATCGTTTTCTTTACCAGGCTATTAATCAGCTCATTCATCTGCATACGAGTCAATGATCCGCGCCAGACAGTGTTATCCATACGTGTAATTTCAACAGAGGTTTCATCGGCATCCGTCAGCATTTCCTTTACACGCCTGGCTTCATGCAACAACCTGCGAAGCTGTGCGTGATCGGCATCATCCTGAATGCCTGCCTGCGCCATGATCCAGCGGGCAATGGCCCTGTCCATATCGTCACCACCCAGGGCACTGTCACCGGCCGTGGCCATCACCTCGAATACACCCTTTTTCAAACGAAGAACAGAGATGTCGAATGTACCGCCACCGAGGTCATATATAGCGATCACCCCGTCAGATTTCTTGTCCAGCCCATAGGCGACGGCAGCCGCCGTGGGTTCATTTAACAGACGCAATACGTGCAGTCCTGCCAGTCTGGCCGCATCCTTGGTGGCCTGCCTTTGTGCATCATCAAAATAGGCGGGTACGGTAATCACGGCACCGGTTAATTCCCCACCCAGCGATGCCTCGGCCCGGTCACGCAGAACCTTCAGAATTTCTGCGGACACCTCGACGGCACTGACATCACCACCCTCTGTGCAGATACGTGGTACAGATGATTCCTCCCCTGCATATTCATACGCTGCAAATTCATTTTTACGTAACTCTTGCAGATCACGCCCCATCAGACGTTTGACCGAGACAATGGTATTCATCGGGTCTGTCGGTGCGGCCTCTTTTGCAGACTGGCCCACCTGCGGGCCTTGCCCTTTCCGGTAGCGAACAACTGAAGGGAGCAGGTGCTCTCCCGCTTCATCGGCAAGCGTTTCTGCGAGCCCCGAACGGACAGTCGCCACCAGTGAATTGGTTGTGCCAAGATCAATCCCGACCGCCAGCCTGCGCTGGTGTGGTACGGATGTTTGACCGGGTTCTGAAATGTGTAACAATGCCATGTCTGCCACGAACGTTTACAGTTCGTCCTCCAGGGTCGCTTCCAGTGTTTCAGCCTCCATCTTCATTTTATTGATAAACTGCATTTTTCTTACCCGGGTTTTAGCCGTTTCCAGATCTTCCGGTTTGTCAGATTGAAGTAACCCTTCGAGAACATGAATATTATCCTGCATCAGCGAAGAAACACTGGAAATAATTTCTGCGATGGCCTCAAGTGGGTCAGATTGTTCCCTGACCTCAGACAGTGATTCCCTTAGATCCATTTGTTGCATCAAAAACCCCGGGTCGGATAATGTGGTCTGCTCATCATCCCATTGCATCCCTTTCAATTCGAGAATATAGCGGGCCCGTTCCAGCGGATCCTTTAAAACCCTGAGTGCTTCGTTGATATGGGTTGAATACTGCAGGGACAATCTGCGTTCCTGCCCACTGGCACTGGCAAACCGGTCGGGGTGAACCGTTTGCAGCAGTTCACGATACCGTTGCATCAAAAAACCTGCATCTACAGTATAAGATACAGGCATTCCAAAGATACTGAAGTAATTTGAGGTAAGATCAAACGGCATGATCAGGTAACATCCGGGGCTGGTTTAATAAAGTATCCCGCCGCAAGCAACGGGGTATCAAGCTGTAGCGATTAAACAGTAAAACTCTCTCCACAACCGCAACTATCCTTGACGTTCGGATTGTTAAATTCAAAACCTTCATTCAGGCCATCCCGTTTGAAATCCAGCTCGGTACCATCCAGGTACACCATACTCTTCTGGTCAATGATGACCTTGATTCCATGGTCTTCAAACACCTGGTCAGACTCATTAATTTCATCTACAAACTCGATCACATACGCCATACCTGAGCAACCGGATGTCTTGACACCCAGGCGCAGGCCGACACCCTTGCCACGATTTTCCAGAAATATCTTGATACGGTCAGCCGCGGTATCCGTTAATGTAACAGCCATGATTACACCTGCTTAATTCTTGGACTGGTAATCTTCGATTGCGGCCTTGATCGCATCCTCGGCCAACACAGAACAATGTACTTTAACAGGGGGTAATTCCAGTTCTTCTGCAATATCTGTATTCTTTATCTCACTTGCTTCATCCAGCGTCTTTCCCTTGACCCATTCAGTTAATAGCGAGCTTGATGCAATGGCCGATCCACATCCATATGTCTTGAATTTGGCATCTTCAATTATACCCTGCTCATTAACCTTGATCTGGAGCTTCATCACATCGCCACAGGCCGGTGCACCCACCATTCCAGTGCCGACAGTTGTATCGGCCTTGTCATAGGAACCCACATTGCGCGGGTTTTCGTAATGATCAATAACCTTGTCGCTGTATGCCATGATACTTCTCCTGCAAATAAACTTTAACCTGGTGTTCTATCCATGTGATAATTGCGAGTAATTATCACATGGATAAAGCACTAGTGTGCTGCCCACTGAACCTTGGACAAATCCACACCATCTTTATACATTTCCCACAAGGGTGAAAGCTCACGCAATTTTTCAACCTTGTCACGCATCAACTCTATCGCGTAATCAACATCATCTGTTGTAGAGAAGCGCCCCAGTGAGAAGCGGATGGAACTATGCGCCAGTTCATCGGTTCTTCCGAGGGCGCGTAATACATAGGATGGTTCAAGGCTTGCCGATGTGCAGGCTGATCCTGAGGAAACCGCAAGATCCTTGACCGCCATGATAAGTGATTCTCCTTCAACAAAATTGAAGCTGACATTAAGATTTCCAGACACATGATGCTCCAGGTCACCATTAAGGTACACCTCTTCCATGTCCTTCAGGCCATCCCACAACCGGTTGCGCAGCATCACCAACCGCTCGTTATCGGCAGCCATTTCCAATTTTGCCAACCTGAAGGCCTCACCCATACCCACAATCTGATGGGTGGCCAGTGTGCCTGAACGCATACCACGCTCATGCCCGCCGCCATGCATCTGTGCTTCAATCCTGACCCGGGGCTTACGACGCACATAGAGTGCACCAACACCTTTCGGCCCGTATACCTTGTGGGCGGAAAATGACATCAGGTCAACCTTGAGATCCTGGATATCGATTGGCACCTTGCCTGCACTTTGTGCTGCATCAACATGGAATATAATGCCTCGTTGACGTGTCAGTTCACCTATCGCCTTGATATCCTGAATGACACCAATTTCATTGTTCACGTGCATGATTGAAACCAGAACCGTGTCATCGCGTAACGCCGCTTCCAGCTTGCCCAGGTCTATCAAGCCACTCTCTTCCGGGGCAAGGTAGGTTACTTCGTACCCTTCACGCTCCAGATGTCTGCATGTATCGAGGACCGCCTTGTGTTCTGTCCTGCTGGTTACAATGTGCTTGCCTTTTTTCCTGTAGAAGTGAGCAACACCCTTGATGGCGAGGTTATCGGACTCCGTCGCACCCGAGGTCCACACAATCTCCTTAGGGTCGGAATTGATCAGATCAGCAACATCCTTTCTGGCCTGTTTGATGGCCTCATCGGCCTTCCATCCGTATTCATGTGAACGTGATGCTGCATTGCCAAAGTTACCTTCCATTGTGAGGCAACGGCACATCAGCTTCGCAACCCGCGGGTCGACCGGGGTTGTTGCTGAATAATCAAGATACACAGGTAGTTTCCTGTCGTTCACCTGGACACCTCATCTTTTAAATTAATATGACTTAACATGGTGATCAAATACCTGCTGATACTTTTTCTTTCGTTTCTATGTTGTGTGCACTTTCATGCTGCCTGTGTGACACTTCCTGTACGCCTTCTCTCTCGAGCAGATCACCCAGCGAAATGCTATCCAGAAACTGGTAGATCTTTTTGCTAAGATCCATCCACAGGTCATGTGTCAAACAGCGTTCATCATCCTGGCAATTACCCAGTCCCCCACAACGTGTGCTGTCGACCTTTTCATCTACTGCAATAATGACTTCGGAAACAGCAATTTCTGTTGCGGGTCGGCTTAGCGCATAGCCACCACCCGGGCCACGTGTACTCTTGACCAGCCCTGATCGTCGCAGACGCGTAAACAACTGCTCCAGATATGAGAGCGAAATACCCTGTCGTTCAGATATTTCGGCCAGTGATATAGGTCCCTGGTCCTGACGTATAGCCAGATCCAGCATTGCGGTTACCGCATAGCGGCCTTTTGTCGTTAGTCTCATTGCAATGTCCTGCAAAATTAAATAATATACTAATACAAGCCAGAACAAAATTTCTGACTAAATTATACGGACATAGTAGGTTACTTGAGTAAAATAGTCAAGTATTATTTCCAGGACAGGGAATACCAGGGGCTAATCAGCCAGCATTTTCCTTCTGGCTCTCGTCATTTTCGGTGTTTTCATCCGCATTCTGAGAACTGCTCGCGCTGCTGATTTCACAGGGACCCAGGTCTGTTAGCTGCATATCGCCAATCTCGGCCCCCAAACCCTTAATGGCGCCACACATATCTTCAAGCCTTTTATCCATAGTATGGATATGATCCAGCATGTTATTGATGGCATTGGCGACCGGATCAGGCATTTCATCGTGCATTCCGTAGGCGTCAAAACCCATTTTCTCGGCTATTTTCTTGCGTGCCTGCTCCTGATCTGTTTTAACACCACTAATGATCCTGCCCGGCACACCGACAACGGTGTTACCCCTGCCCACATCTTTTAACACCACGGCATTAGAGCCGATACGGGCATCTGAAGCGACAGTAATCGGCCCGAGTATCTTGGCACCTGCCCCCACGATGACGTTATTTCCCAACGTCGGGTGACGTTTTCCCTTCTTCCAACTGGTGCCACCCAGCGTCACACCGTGATAGAGCGTGCAGTCATCACCAATTTCTGCCGTTTCCCCGATGACCACGCCCATACCATGATCGATAAAAAAGCGTCGGCCAATCCGGGCACCAGGATGAATTTCGATACCGGTGAGCCAGCGTGCAAATGAAGAAAACCATCGGGCAAGTAACTTCAGGCCGACATTCCAGAGATTATGGGCCAGACGGTGAAAAATAAGTGCATGCACACCGGGATAGGATAACAATACCTCAAGGACATTCCTGGCCGCGGGATCCCGGTCAAAAACACATCCAATATCTTCTTTCAGATGAATAAACATTTTAACCTAGTTATACGCTCGAGTAATTAGCAAATACTGTATCATGACTTCCGCGAAATGCGTATCACAAAATCCTGATGACCCTAGCCCGCATTTCTCACCACCATTCGTAGCGAGGCGGTTCAAGGGTGCGGCATGATTAACTTTCACGACCGAGGGCCGCGCAGGCATAGTCGACACTATGTTGAGCAGACCGACCAAGTGAAAGTCAAGCAGGGCGTGCCATTGGGCCGTCGCAGTAGAACGGTGATGAGAAATGCGGGCTAGCCAGACCTGTTTTTTTCAACCGCAGTCAGAATGCCTCTGAGTATATTTATTTCCTGCTGGTCCGGCTGGGCGCGGTTATAAAGCCTGCGTAAACGGCGCATCAGTTTCCTGGGATGTTCAGGATCAAGAAAATCAATACCGATCAATACCGCTTCCAGATGCCGGTAATAGCGTTCTAACTCATCATGCAACGCGGGCTGGTCATTCTCTTCCTGCTGGCCACGCTGCCCATCCACTTTCTCTGACAGAAAAAGCTCGTAACTGATCACCTGAACCGCAGCGGCCAGATTCAGTGAACTGAATGCCTCATTGGCAGGGATATGAACCAGATAATGACAGAGTTGCAACTCGTCATTGCTGAGCCCGGTCCGTTCACGACCGAATACCATTGCCACCTGCGAAGACTGACTGGTCGAAATTATTTTGCTGGCCGCCTGCCCCGGGTCCATCTGCGGCCAACTCAAGGAGCGCAATCGTGCGCTTGCACCGAATACCAGGGTGCAATCCGAAACCGCCTCACCCAGACTACCCACCACGGATGCTGAATCAAGCACATCATCGGCACCTGCAGCGCGTGCCGTCGCCTGCGGGTCAGGATATTTTCCCGGTGAAACCAGGCAGAGTTGCTGCAACCCCATGTTCTTCATGGCCCTGGCAGCGGCGCCGATATTACCGGGATGACTGGGTTCTACCAGAACTATACGTATATTTGACAACATGACAAAACCGTATCCATCAGTTAATCGGGAAAGACATCATAACAAATTACGATTTTTTCAGTTATCTGTTATTATTTCTGCTCCCTTTGTACTACACACAGGTCTTATTGTTCATGCACCCCATGTTAAACATTGCTGTCCGTGCTGCACGAAACGCCGGAAATATCATCATGCGCTATGCCGACCGGCTGGATACCCTCGCGGTTACATCCAAGGCCCGTAACGATTTTGTTACAGACGTGGACAGGATGGCCGAGCAGGAAATTATATCTGTCCTGAGAAAATCCTACCCAGACCATGGCATTCTGGCAGAGGAAACCGGGTCCCAGGGTGCTTCGGAAGAATTTTGCTGGGTTATTGACCCGCTCGATGGCACCACAAATTATATACGCGGGTTTCCGCAATTTGCCGTATCAATCGCCTTTAAACAAAAAGGACGGCTGGAGCAAGGCGTTATTTACGACCCTGTTCGTCAGGAACTGTACACCGCATCCCGGGGCGCGGGGGCACAGCTCAATAACCGGCGAATCCGTGTCAGCCCGAAAAAAGACCTGGAAGGTGCCCTGCTGGGTACCGGCTTTCCGTTCAAACAACAAGAGCATCTGGATGCCTACCTGGAGATGTTCAAGGCATTATTCCCGGACACCGCCGGCATACGACGTGCCGGTGCCGCGTCACTGGACCTGGCGTATGTCGCTGCCGGCAGGCTGGATGGTTTTTGGGAGATGGGTCTCAGCGAATGGGACATGGCCGCAGGTGTGTTACTAATAAAGGAAGCAGGTGGAATAGTAACCAACCTAAGGGGTGATGACAGCTACCTCAAGACCGGTAATATCATCGCGGGAACGCCCAAAATTCATCACGCAGTATTAAGAAGAATACAGAACTTCATACCGGAAAAAATCGACATTGAATAACGATTTGTCATAAGACACTGAAGAATCAGGTTGTTTGCCGCATCATCTGAAATAGTGACTCAAGTCACATTTTACGGTTTACGGCCGTTTAAAATGGATGTTTTCTCTTATATTTCCCATCAATTCCAGACTGTTAACAATTGATAAATATAATATTTTCAGTTGAGAATACCTTTGCACCGATATTTTTTGATAATAAATCAGGCCATCAATTAATTCAAGATTGTGTGCCATCGGGTCGATATATTAATCATAACAAATAACTTGTCTATTAACGGATGGTATTAAACCCGATGTACAAAAAAAATCAACCAAACCCTGCGCTTGGCACAAAGGCCATGGAAATGGTCATGCGTGATGTCCTTGATGGTATGCAGGATCTGGTTATCATGAATTGCTATGAATCCACCCGGAATGTATTTGAGATCATGGCAATTACCCCTCCGGATAATTCTGAAATAATCCATGTGGGTTCGGAAGAACAAAAAAATACCGGGCCTGTTGCTGAAATTCTACCCTTCAATCGACAAAGCAGAGGCTAGCCCGCGTTTCTCATCACCGTTCTACTGCGACGGCCCAATGGCACGCCCTGCTTGACTTTCACCTGGTCGGGCTGCTCGACAT
>DRJK01000108.1 GCA_011052215.1 Gammaproteobacteria bacterium | reverse complement strand
TCCATCATTGTCTTCATATCCGGCGCCATACCTGCGGGTGCCCCGGGACCACCCGTTCTACCCAGTGTCTCCTGCATTTTTTGCTCCATGGATATCATCCGATATCCTTTCGGTACTGCCATGCCACCCGCAGGCAGCCTGGCATTCCTGACGATGCGTTTTACCTTGCCGGTCATTTTCCCGTCCTGGTTGATACTGCCCAACGGCATACCCAGTTTCTTCATGCGTTTTGCAAACAATGTCTCTGCCTTTTCACAGTTGCCAAGGAAGGCAGGCGGCGTCGGATTGAAATTGACTGTCGATACTGCCTCCAGCATCGGACCCAGCCTTGCATCCTTGAGTGCCTTTTTAGACAACATGGCCTGTTCGCATTGCTCACCATTTACACTCAACTGGTATTTTTCGGTGGCATAGCCGGCTATCGTCGGGCCACTACCCATGTGTGTTACACTTACTTTCAGGCCACCTGGAATCGATTTGTTCGCATTAAAAAAATTGGTTGCATCCACTATTTCCTTTTTATTTGCATCAATGATGTAGATTTTCTTTTTCCCCATATCCATCAATATATACTCACCGGCAGGTGTAATACCGGCACGCATTTTCTTGCCCTCCACCCACATTTTCTCGGTCGTGCCGGCCTCGCCATGTGTCTCTATCAGGGTTGCCGCATTGGCTACGAATGGTAATATGATTGATAAAACAGAAAGGGTAAATACCAGTTTGAAGTGTTTCATTACAACCTCCTTATTGTACTGTATTGAAATATGCGTGGATTATACGAAGTATTTCACAATAAAAACAAGACCAGGATCACTTATTGAAAAAATATTACGGCCGGTTTTTTCGTCACGAGTGATTTATCGGGTTGCTAACGAATCCAGATTGTCTTGGCATTAACAAATTCCCTGATGCCGTGCCTGGATAGTTCACGCCCGTAACCGGATGCCTTGACACCGCCAAAAGGTAAGCGGGGGTCACTTTTCACCATACCATTTACGAAGGCACAGCCACACTCAAGTTGTCTGGCCACTCGCTCTCCCCGCTCACTGTCCTGTGTCCACACACTGCCCCCCAGCCCGAAACGACTACTGTTGGCAATCTGTATGGCATCCGCCTCATCTTTTGCACGGATAACGATGGCAACCGGGCCAAATAATTCTTCATCATAGGCACTGATTCCGGGTTTGACGTGATCCAGAATGGATGCCTGATAATAGGCCCCGGGGTGTGATTCGGGTGCGCAACCAATGACGGCAACTGCACCTGCCTGTAATGAGGTCAGTACCTGCTTATGCAGTTCATCCCGTAAATCATGACGTGCCATGGGTGCCAGTCGTGTGTTTTCATCCATGGGATCACCCGGTTTCAATTCTGCCACTGCATTGCGAAAACGCTCTACAAATTCTTCTGCCACTTTCTCTACCACGATGAAGCGTTTTGCTGCGATACAACTTTGCCCGGTGTTGAGAAAGCGCGAACTGACTGCCTGTTTGATGGTGTGCTCCAGATCTGCATCTTCCAGAACAATAAAGGCATCAGAACCCCCCAGCTCAAGAACCGATTTTTTAAGTGACTTACCCGCCTGACTCGCGACAGAAACACCGGCAGGCTCACTACCGGTCAGCGTGACTGCATGCACCCTGTTATCACCAATAACACCGGCCACCATGGAGGCCGGTATCATCAGTGAACGGAATACATTTTCAGGAAACCCTGCCTCCCTGAATACATCCTCTATTGCCAGCGCACACTGCGGAACATTGGATGCGTGTTTTAATAAACCGACGTTACCCGCGACCAGACTCGGGGCGGCAAACCTGAAAACCTGCCACAGCGGGAAATTCCACGGCATCACCGCAAGTACAACACCCATGGGTTGATATGCCACCAGACTGCGGCTGGCATCGGACTCGATTAACTCATCGGCCAGAAAATCCGGCCCCATCTCTGCATAGTATTCACATACATCGGCACATTTACCAACCTCTGCCCTGGCATCGGCAATGCGCTTGCCCATCTCACGTGTAATGGTTGTGGCCAGCTCATCTCTTCTCTGGCGAAGCACCCTGGCCGCATTTCGCATCAGATCACAGCGCTCCTGAATCGGGGTTGCACTCCATTGTGGCCGGATTTCGGCACAGGACTGTAATACTCCACTCAGGTGAACTTCATCCCATGTGTCAAATATACTTAACGTTTCACCTGTCGCAGGATTGATAGAGCGCATTGTCATTAAATTTATCCTCCAGGGGTATAATACGGTTTATCCACTATAATTATACCCATAATAGTCTAAATCAGCCTGCCTGGGAAAAACAAAATGACCACAGGACATATGCCATGAAGTACAAAACAATCGGAATTCTCGGAGGAAGTGGCTTTGTTGGCCAGCATCTTTCCGCCCTCCTGGACAACAAGGGGTATCAGGTTCGCATACTCAGCCGAAAGGCAGACAAACACCCTGAATTATCTTTAATCCCCGGGGTCAGTATAGAGTCAGGTGATGCGTTTGATCCTGACGTACTCAAAGGTTTTTTTACCCGTGTTGATGCGGTGATCAACCTGATCGGCATCCTGAATGAAAAGAAAGACAACGGCAAGGAGTTTCACAGAATACATGTCGACATGGCGCACAGAATTGCAATGGCCTGCGAAACATCCAGTATAACAAGGCTTCTCCACATGAGCGCCCTCAAGGCGGACGCCAGCAAGGGAAGCAGTTACTACCTGCGCAGCAAGGGAGAGGCAGAAGACTGGTTACACCACGCCTCTGAACTTGGACTTGAAGTAACCAGTTTCAGACCCTCGGTCATTTTTGGCGCACAGGACCGTTTTTTGAACCGCTTTGGTGAATTGCTGAAGTTGACCCCGCTGGTATTCCCTTTGGCCTGTGCACACAGTCATTTTGCGCCGGTTTACATCGGCGATGTTTGCCGTGCATTCATGGTTGCACTCGATAATCCCGAAACGATAGGTCGACGCTATGAACTCTGCGGCCCCAAAACGTATACACTCGGGGAACTGGTGCAATTCACCGCAACCAGCCTCGGGCTGAAAAGACTGGTTATCGGTTTACCTGGATTTCTGTCCTTGCTGCAGGCGAGGATATTGGGCATGTTGCCAACAAAACCCTTTACTGTGGACAACTACCGCTCATTACAAACAGAAAGTATCTGCACAGAAAATGGCCTGCCCTTGCTGGGTATCCAGCCCACTTCACTGGAATCCGTTGCACCGCAGTTTCTGGGCAATAACTCACGCAAGGGGAACCTGAATGTATACAGGAAACAGCGGCATTATGTCTGCCTGGGAAAACACCTGAGATAAACCGGAAATCTCCCGCATGGAGGTGATTGCCTGCAAGCCCCGGCCACTTGCCGGTCGTTTCCGGTCACTCTTGAGCAACTCGTGTCTTTCACTCCGGCTTAACTGCTTCAGTTTCTCAACCGCCTGGTAAAACTGCCTGATATCACCGTTCCGCTCCCTGAGTATGCGCCGGAATGCAGGCACATAATCATAATATGTCGAGACGGCCTGAATCTTGGCATTATTAACCCCGGAAAACATCCACTCGTCATAGCCTTCGTAACCGTGCCATTTTATACGCAGTTTGATATATTCCGCACGAAGGTCCCTGAAAACGCCCCGCTTGGCCAGTGTTTTTGCCCGTACATCCATGTTACTGCCATACAGTGTTTTTAACCTGCTCTGTGTATTTAATATAAGCCGGACAAAGTCTCGTTCACGTTCCTGATCAAGCAGATATTCCCTGTAGTCTGCCTTGCTGGAATGGAGCCCCATCCACCTGCGCAGTCCTTCCTGCTCAACGGCCTTTGCAACCGACTCATTAAAAACGGTATCTCCAGTGATATACACTTTCTGATGAGTCAGTTCATGAAAGAGGGTGCCGATCAGGTCATAATCCTTCCATCGCATCATGGAATTGATAACCGGGTCATCAAACCAGCCCAATGTGGAATAGGCCGGTACGCCAGTAACATGAACATCGTAATGCCGCTTTGACAATTCATCTGCAAATCCACGCGCACTGGCCTGATTGAAATACACCCGGTAGCTCATGCAGCCAACAACCGGGAAACATGACATGTAAGGTTTTAATGACAGTGCGGGTGTTGCAAACACACTCCAGAGAACATAACGTCTTTTGAGGTCAACATAATCCGTATAACTTTTATTGTCAGGAAGAAACAATACCTTGCTGGCAAAAATGCGCGCTTCCTGAACCAGCCTCAGTTTCGCGCGCACCTCGGCACTGACACCTTTATCCTCAATGACTGTTTTTATCGGGCGTCTCTTCTGTAATAGCTCAATCTGACCGCCGATCGTTTGGCTGTAGTAGGACAATGTTGCGCAGCCGGGCAACAAGAATGACATCAGCAAACAGAAAATGATATTCCTTGACCTGGGTGCATAGATCATGACCAATCCTTGCCGTTTTGCGATAATATTTTATTAAATAACGTCACTGCTGCCCCGTTAACTTTTGAAGCGAGCATTAATGTGAGGACATGGAATCGGCATAGCCAAATCAAGACCGTCTGCCGCAGGGATGCGGCAGCCGAGCGGCCAGGGATGGCATCTTTTGCGTGTCTTGATTTGGCTATGCCGATTCCATGTCCGCAATGCTCTGTCTAACTTAAAACCGATTTGCCGTTTACGTCTCAACTATATTTGTTACAGGTTAACGGGACAACAGTGATAAAGTATCATAATTCTTTGGCGTCATGATGTCTTATTCGATAATTAAGTTTATTATAAGCAAGATGGAAATCTATCTGGTCGGCGGTGCGGTTCGTGACAAATTACTGGGGCTTGATCCTGTCGAGAGGGACTGGGTCGTCGTCGGTAGCACGCCGGAACAAATGCTTGACCTGGGCTATCGGCAGATAGGCAAGGATTTCCCTGTTTTCCTGCACCCGGAAACGCATGAAGAATATGCATTGGCCCGAACCGAAAGAAAAACCGGGCCGGGCTACAAGGGCTTTGCCGTTCATGCCACGCCCGATGTCACGCTGGAGCAGGACCTGGCACGCCGGGACCTTACCATCAATTCCATGGCTGAGGACATGGATGGCAACCTTATCGACCCATTCAACGGCCGGGATGATCTTGATGCCGGCTTACTCAAGCATGTATCTCCGGCATTTTCCGAGGACCCGGTTCGCATTCTGCGCATTGCGCGTTTTGCCGCTCAATTTTCAAAGTGGGGTTTTCATGTCACCCATAAAACCAACAACCTGATGAAGGAGATGGTTGTCAGTGGTGAGGTTGACGCACTTGTCCCGGAGCGTGTCTGGGCTGAAACCGACAAGGCGTTGACGACCGATCACCCCGAAGTCTTTATCAAGGTTCTGCGTGGTTGTGGCGCGCTTGAAAAAATATTCCCTGAACTGAATGCCTTGTTCGGCGTCCCGCAAACAGCAAAATACCATGCCGAGATTGATACCGGCACTCATACCATCATGGTTTTACAACAGGCCTGTCTGCTCAGCAAGGATAAACAAATCCGTTTTGCTTCGCTGGTGCATGACCTCGGCAAGGGTACGACACCGGGCGATATTCTGCCGAGTCATCATGGCCACGAGCAAAGAGGAATCCAGCTTGTCAGGGGTCTGTGTTCGCGTTTAAAGGTGCCCAATGAATATCGTGACCTTGCCATGCTGGCCTCTCGCTACCACACGCATTGTCACCGCGCCGCCGAGCTCAAACCGGCAACCATACTAAAGACACTTGAGGGGCTGGATGCCTTCAGGAGACCGGAGCGATTTGAAAAATTTCTGCTGGTCTGTACCGCTGATGCCAGGGGACGCAAGGGACATGAAGATGATCCCTATCTGCAGGCAGAAATATTCATGAATGCATTACGGGCATGCCAGACTGTCGATAGTCGAGAATTTGTTGATCGGGGGCTGGAAGGTGCTCAGGTAGCCGCTGCCATCAGGAATGCGCGTATAAAAAAAATCGGGGCCCTCGGCAAACCTTCCTGATAAAATAATCGTGACGGGACTTTATACCGCCAGTACCTTCCGCTCAAACCAGTATAAAACCTGATCGAGACGGCTGCTTGCGGCCGCCAGCCCGATCAATACACCGGTTGCATTGGCGAGCATATCGGCCACCTCATAGGTTCGCACACCGCCCATCTCCTGGGCAAATTCAAGCCCGACCCCCATGCTCACAAGCAGTAATCCAATAATGAACCTGGATCGGAGTGCTGTATATAACTGCACGAACCAGAACATCAGGCCAAAATATCCGGTCACATGCGCGACCTTGTCATTCAGAAATGAACCGACTACCGGGACACCGGATGTGGCCAATGACATGTAAACAACCAGGCCAACCATGCACCATCCGGTAAAAAGCCACAGTCCGTGATAATGTAACCGTGTCATCCCGTCAGGCCGAAGGTGTAAAAAATTCGGGCCTCATGAATATGAGATAAAACAGCACAGCACCCAGGGCAAAACGATAGATAACGAACGGGAGCATGCCAATTTTTTCAAGCAGCTTCAGGAAAAAATGTATGCACAAATACGCCGTTGCGGCAGAAACCACTATGCTGGCAGCAAGGACACCCCATTCGATAACAGCCTCCGATCTGGCCAGCTTGTAGGATTGATATGACCCTGCCAGAATAATAATGGGTATGGATAACAGGAATGAAAAACGCGCTGCGGCCTCACGTGTCAGGCCGAGCATCAGACCTGCTGTCATTGTAATGCCTGACCGTGAAGTGCCGGGGATCAATGCGATGGCCTGGGCACATCCTATAAACAACACATCGAGCCAGTTCAGACTATGCTCGTCACGCTGGCGTTTTCCGGACACGTCACTCCACCACAATAAGGCACCGAACAGGATGGTGGTTATGGCGATGACCTCGGGGGTTCGCAAATTCGATTCTATCAGGTTATTCAGTAGCAGGCCTGTCAGCCCGGCCGGGACGGTGCCCCACATCACCGCCCAGGCCAGACGACTTTCACCCACAAGCTGCCTTTGTCTGAGTGACAAAACCCAGTCTGACAACATGGACCTGACCTCGGCCCGAAAATAACTCACCACCGCCACCAGCGTACCAACATGAACGGCGACATCAAAGGCCAGCCCCTGATCGTGCCAGCCGGCAAGACTGGGTAGCAGAATCAGGTGACCCGAACTTGATATTGGCAAAAACTCGGTCAGACCTTGCAGGATGGCAAGGTATACAGCATGTAACGTATCCAAATTATTCTCGCAAACGTGATCTAGACTGGCGTAATCATATCTTATCCAGTCGCAAGTTACCTGCCCTGAATCAGGCAGACTACTGGCAGCAACATCCCGCCTGTGGCTTTACCGCGCCAATGTATGCCGATAACACGTAGTCCTCGACACCGCGTCCGGGTGCCCAGTCTTTGATGAATTCCCTTGATTCATCCTTGGGAATAATTTCGATATCCAGAAAACCGACATCACTGATGATTTGCTGCAACAAGGAAATGGTTGAAGCACCTGCCATGCATCCGGAATACAGCGCCAGGTCATTCCTGATTTCATCGGGCAAATCTATACTGGCAACGACATCCGATATGGCCAGACGGCCACCGGGTTTCAGGGCCCGAAAGGCCTCACTGAATACACGCCCCTTGTCAGGGGACAGGTTGATCACACAATTTGAAATAATGACATCGACTTCGTTGTCGGCCACCGGCAAATACTCGATCTCACCCAGGCGAAATTCAACATTACCATGCCCCGCCTGTTCGGCATTGCTTCGGGCCTTGCTGATCATGGCGGGCGTCATGTCGATGCCAATCACCCTGCCCGTCCTGCCCACTTCCCGGGCCGCCAGAAAGACATCGAAACCGCCACCACTGCCCAGATCCAGCACAACCTCGCCTTCCTTGATACTGGCTATGGCTCGCGGGTTACCGCAACCCAGGCCCATATCGGCACCCTCGGGGACACTGCTGATATCCTCCTCCGAATAACCCAGTCGCATGGAATTGACGGCATTAATCTGCGCGTCTTCCGAAACCCCGCAACAACTGGATCCAACCCCGCAACCAGACCCTTCGTTACTCGCTTCTGCCACCTCGGCATAACTGGCCCGTACATTCTGCCTTATTTCATCTGCATCTTTCTGGTTCATTTCATTCCTCCTGCCCTTGCGAGGTAAAAAAGCCTGACAACATATGCAATGTTTCCGGATCAATCCAGCACTCAACATTCTGGCCACTGCGCCGCATGTTAATCAGTCCGGCGCGATACAATTCCTTGATATGGTGAGATATTGTCGATGCCGCTACATTCAGGCCTGATCCCAGATCACCCACACAACGAACATCGATATCCGTTTTACTGCACACAGTACCCGGGGTGCAACACCGGCTTAGTTGCAGGAAAATCTCGAGCCTGTTTGGATTGGACAGCGCCTTGAAAATCCCGGCGTAATCCTGATGCTCCATATTTCTATTATTCGACATATGTCGAATAATAGAAATATTTCCGGTATTTGTCAATGCCTGACAGGGAAAACAGCACCACCACTTGTTTTAGCTGGTATTCAGTATCACTGAAATACGGGATCAACACTAAATTTTCCGGCATGGCTGCCGATAATTATCACAGGCGGGAATATCTTTTTTTACTTTACAATTTATGAAATACAGGGGCCCTTCCCCGGCAGGATCCCCCCTGAATCAAGACGATGTACTCAGGACTGGATTGTATGAAGTTTCATAAAGATAATGGTTTTACCATTATAGAGATTGTTATAACACTGACGCTGGTCGCCATACTGGTCGCAATGGCAGCGCCCGGTTTTCGCTCCATCGTCAATAACAACCAGATGACGACGCAGGCAAACGAGCTTGTCGCCTCGTTAATGATGGCCAGGTCAGAGGCCGTCAAACGCGGCACGAATGTGTCGGTCTGTGCCAGTATTGACAGTGCAGCATGTAACGGCTCTACCAACTGGGACACAGGCTGGATAGTCTTCACCGATAATCAGGTTGCAGGGACGGTAGATGGTGGCGACAGCATTATCCAGACCAGGGGAAAAACCCGTAAAGGGATAACACTTGTCGTTTCAGGCATGACATTTATCCGCTACCAGCCATCCGGCTTTGTTGCCAGCAACTGTGCTGATTGTTTTAACAACCTTGCACGGATACCCTCCGTCAAAACCGGTTTCGCCAGACAAATGACGGGCGCACTGCTGCACCTGCTCCCGTTGAGCGAGGCCCATGCGAGCAGCGGCGACAATGGCCTTGGATCAGGACATATGGGTTCAGAGGGTAGCGGGAATTCCGAACATGGTGGTGTATCCCCCGCTGGCGG
>DRJK01000107.1 GCA_011052215.1 Gammaproteobacteria bacterium | reverse complement strand
ACCGATACAACGCCGCACGCCGTTCGCTATTACACTCGTAAAGGTTTGCTGCAACCGGTCAGGCATCCAGAGAATAATTACCGTCTGTACAAACCCAGCGAAGTACGCTGGTTAAGGTTTGTCAGGCAGGCAAAAGCGCTGGGTTATACGTTGGCTGAGATACGGGCAATTATGCAGGATGCTGATAAAGGTCAGTCACCCTGTCCACGAGTGCGTGAAATATTACTCAAGCATATAGAAGAAAACAGAAGACAGCTTGAGATTTTAATGGATCTTCAGAAGCGTATGGAATTGGCACTCGAACAATGGGCGGATATGCCGGATGGAATACCGGATGGGCATTCTGTTTGTCACCTGATAGAAAGCAGCACCAAGGATATTAAAGGAGAATTGCAATGATAAAAGACCCAGTATGTGGGATGACCGTTTCTGCTGACAGCGAACATCATCACAAACATGACGACAAAGATTATTATTTCTGTAGCTCATCCTGCCATGACAAATTTATTGCTGACCCGGAACAATATCTCGCTACAGAATCACTGAAAGATCCTGTTTGTGGAATGGATGTTTCTGCTGACAGTGAACATCATTACAAGCATGCAGATAAAGATTATTATTTCTGTAGCTCATCCTGCCATGACAAGTTTACTGCTGACCCGGAACAATATCTCGCACCGGAATCACTGAAAGACCCTGTTTGTGGAATGGATGTCACAGAGGGTTCCAAGTATAAATCCCAGAGCGATGGTGAAAACTATTATTTTTGCAGCGCTTCATGTAAGGAGAAATTTGACAATAACCCCGCTGATTATATTCATAAACACGAAGCTCATGGCGACCACGATCACGGTCATAGTCATGCTGAAAAAGGAAATCTCAGCCAGAATGGTTCCAGCGATACAGACAGCAACATCTATACCTGCCCCATGCATCCCGAAGTGGAGCAAGAGGGCCCGGGTGCCTGCCCCAAGTGTGGTATGGCACTGGAACCCAGGGACGTTCCCCTGGTGGCTACAAAAACTGAATATACCTGTCCTATGCACCCGGAAATTGTTCAGGACCATCCTGGCGCCTGCCCCAAATGCGGCATGGCGCTGGAGCCGCTTACCGTGGAGATTGAAGAGGATACCAGTGAACTGGACTATATGAGCAAGCGCTTCTGGATTAGCTCCATTCTTGCTGTCCCGGTATTAATCAGTGCCATGGCGGCCGAATTCTGGCCGCAAGCGATGGCTGGGTTGATCGATCCCAGTCTGCGTCAGTGGCTTGAAATGGTGGTAGCAACCCCTGTGGTGATCTGGGGAGGCTGGATCTTTTATGTACGCGCCGTGCAATCGGTAATCACAGGTAACCTTAATATGTTCACCCTCATTGGAATCGGTGTATCGGTTGCCTGGACATATAGTGTGATTGCTACCGTCGCCCCCGGCATTTTTCCGCCGGCTATACTCAACGAGGTTGGTGTGGTTCCAGTCTATTTCGAGGCTGCCGCCGTGATCACTGCGCTGATATTGCTCGGCCAGGTACTGGAACTGCGGGCACGCAGTCAGACTAACGCCGCCATTAAGCTATTGCTGGGGCTGGCGCCTAAGACCGCGCGAATCGTTCGCAACGATGGCACCGAAGAAGACATACCCATGGAACATGTGAAGGTGGGTGATATACTACGAGTACGCCCTGGCGAAAAAATTCCGGTGGACGGTACCGTCCAGGACGGCGTAAGCAATGTAGATGAATCCATGGTCACCGGTGAACCCATTCCGCTGGAAAAGGCCCCCGGTGACAAGCTGATTGGCGCGACAGTAAACTCAACGGGCAGTCTCCTGATGCGCGCTGAGAAGGTGGGATCGGATACCCTGCTGGCGCAGATCGTACAGATGGTGGCTGACGCCCAGCGCTCGCGGGCGCCGATCCAGAGACTGGTCGATGTTGTTGCCGGTTACTTTGTTCCGGTTGTTATCGTGATTTCCATCATCACCTTCTTTGTCTGGTGGAACTGGGGACCCGAACCCGCACTGGCCTACGCGGTGATCAATGCTGTGGCGGTACTGATCATCGCCTGCCCCTGTGCTCTGGGACTGGCTACACCCATGTCGATTATGGTCGGTACCGGTAAAGGCGCGATGATGGGAGTGTTGTTCAAGAATGCCGAGGCACTGGAGGTGCTGAGAAAGGTCGATACCCTGGTGGTGGATAAGACCGGTACTCTGACTGAGGGCAAACCGAAACTTGTCTCGGTGGTCGCGATAGACGGCTTTCATGAACACGATACCCTGCGACTGGCTGCCAGCCTGGAGCGGGCCAGTGAACACCCGTTGGCCGAAGCCATAGTCCGGGGTGCAGAGGAACGTGATAGCGTACTGACCAAAACCGATGACTTCCAGTCTGTTACCGGTAAGGGTGTGACCGGCACAGTGGACGGCCATAGTGTCGCACTCGGTAATATCAAACTACTCACCGACCTGGGTATTGATGTTGGTGATTTGCCACAACAGGCCGATACCTTGCGTAGCGATGGTCAGACAGTGATGTTGCTGGCGATAGACAACAGGGCCGCCGGACTGATCGGCGTGGCCGACCCCATTAAGGATTCCACACCGGAAGCGATTGCTGATCTTCACAAAGAGGGTCTCAAGGTGGTGATGTTGACCGGCGACAGCCGCAAGACCGCCGAAGCGGTGGCCGCCAAGCTGGACATCGATCAGGTGCAGGCAGAAGTGCTGCCGGATCAGAAGGCGGATGTGGTCAAACAGCTTCAGGCAGAAGGTCGTATCGTTGCCATGGCGGGTGACGGCATAAACGATGCGCCGGCACTGGCCCAGGCTCATGTGGGTATAGCAATGGGGACGGGGACAGATGTTGCCATGGAGAGTGCGGGCGTGACGCTGATCAAGGGTGATCTGCGAGGGATTGTTCGCGCAAGGCATCTGAGCCGCGCTACAATGAAGAACATTCGTCAGAACCTCTTCTTCGCCTTTATCTACAACTCTGTGGGTGTACCCGTTGCGGCAGGTGTGTTATACCCGGTATTCGGTCTTCTGTTGTCACCCATCATTGCGGCGGCAGCGATGAGCTTTAGTTCAGTATCTGTCATTACTAATGCCTTGCGTCTACGACGGGTAAAAGTATAGATCGCTAGAGAAGGAGAAAAAAATGATGTTTGGTAATGCTGGTGGATTTGGTTTTGGCGGGATCTTTATGTGGATTTTCTGGATACTGATCATTGTAGCCATAGTCGCGCTGTTCCGCAGTATTTCGAGTAGCCGCTCAGGTACTTCAGCATCAGAAAATCCGATGGAAATACTGCGTAGACGTTATGCGAATGGTGAGATTTCCGATGAAGAGTTCGAACACCGTCGTAAGGAACTTGAAAAATAAACCGGCTCAGTCCACAGATCAGTGCCCACAAATCTTTCCGACATGTTAATGTCGGAAAGATTTTTTGTATCACCAGCGTATTCACGGTACAGGTAATGTCTACGTATCAAGCCAGAAAAACCCCCTCATCTGGGTAATGGATTAGAATGACCTGAAAGTTATTGGTACTCTAGACATGCCTGCCGGTGAAGGATATCAGATGGTTAAAATAAAATAGTTTTTTTTCCTGTGACAAGGAAGAACGGAGAAAATGGTTATGAAAAACAAAAATATTTTTTTTAAAGAGAAAAAATCGGACATGAAGATCAGGATAGCTAGCGGACTCGCTATTGCTCTTACTTTCATACTATTCCAGGGCTTCATGTCGCAGCCAGCTTCTGCAGAAGATATTGTCACTGTTTATAAGTCGCCTACCTGCGGTTGCTGTAGGGGCTGGGTAAGCCATCTTGAAGCGAATGGTTTTAAGGTGAAAGCAATAAATACCGATGATGTGGTGAAGCACAAGAAAGAAGCCGGCCTTCCACAGAAACTTTATGCCTGCCATACCGCTCATATTGATGGCTATGTTATCGAAGGCCATGTTCCTGCAAGTGCAATCAAAAGATTACTAGCAGAGAGACCGGCAGTGACAGGTCTGGCTGTACCGGGCATGCCAACGGGATCTCCGGGTATGGGAGGTAAGAAGGTCAGGTATCCCGTTGTTACCTTTGATAAATCTGGAAAGACGACTATTTTCAGTACTCACTGACCGTGCATATTTTTTCAGTGAAATATCAGCAATCTGTAAAAATTGTTTCTCTGCTTACGATGCTAAGTTTGCCTGTACTACTGTCATCCTGCGACCAGGATACCCAGGATCGCAGACTGCCACGTATTCCTGGGCCGGACTTTAAAGCAGATGCACAAAATGGCAGGGTATTGTTTTCTGCCAATTGTGCAAAATGCCATGGTGAAAATTTGAGAGGGACCAACAATGGTCCGCCTTTTCTGAACAAGGCCTATCGGCCGGGTCACCATGGCGACATGGCGTTCCACCTTGCTGTCTCAACAGGAGTCAAACAGCATCACTGGAAATTCGGTGACATGCCGGCAGTTGCCGGTTTGTCAGGTGAGGATGTTGCCAATATTATTGCCTATGTCAGGTTTGAGCAACAAAAAGCAGGTATCAAATAGTCTCTCTGATATCGTTTCAGGAGTCAGCTCTAAGCCAGATACTATTTGGTATTATGAATATAGGCATAGCCCTGCATCTGTTTTTTGATAATTTGCAGGATACCAGCAGGAATAATTTTCATATAAGGATAAATATCGTCTCTTGATTGGTTCAGTGCTACCAATGAATTGTTACAAATGGCAAATTCAACGCCCTGCTTGTTCAAGGATTCCATCAATTCACTGTAACCACCGTATTCTTCATTAAATGAATTCGCAGGTAAAACTGCCCTACCATAAAGCACAATCTGGATTTTATATTTAATACCGCGAGGTTTCAGGTACTTGATGGTATAGGCTGCATTAGTCAGGGTCTCTTTCAACTGTGCCCCAGGATCAGAAACTCCAAAAACCACTTTGACTGGTTGATTTTGCTTGAAATAGTTGTCATAGCCCATACCCTTTGGTACTGGGATTTCAGGTATGGTCGGAAACGGAATACTCATCATAGGCATATTGGGCATACCGGGCATACTGGGCATATCGGGCATTTCAGCAGAAAATGCTGTGTGCACACTCAGGGGGAGCAGCAGTAACGCAAAGATAAATTTTTTCATCATATTTTTCTCAGGTTTCATAAATATTATTATAAATACTTATTTTCTAATAGCGAATATTTCCACATTATATGCCTAAATCTATGCGAATAGGCAAGGCCAGAAATGCCGCTACAAAGCCGATACTCCAGATAGCCTGTAGAGTGAGGGAGTATAAGCCCCCCTACCAGGCCGAGCAAAAGCTTGTCACCAAGGCCTACACCTATTCTGCAGCTACTTCAACGCCATTCTTGAACAATGCGTGGTGAAAGGTTGGGTCGTGCGCAAGGTCTGCACTGCTCATCAGACCCCTGATCACAACAGAGCAGCAAAGCCTTTTAACATATATCCTTTCATTTTTGTCTCTCTTGATCTATTACCTTGCGCTGTGACAGCCAGAACCCGGTTCCCGGTTCCCGATGAAAATGAAAAATTTCAATAGGAAAAAATTCCAGTAATGAGAAGCCTACAACCTGGAGCTGACTCCAGGCCAGGGGGAATTTCAATAAAAGTGACGAGTGGAGGTTTTTATGGTGTAATTTGCCCTGGTTATCCACTGATTGTTGATGGTGTAAAAAGTGGTGTGGCAAGAATTTGCTTGAATTATTATTTTTGCAGAACTTACATATTAATTACTTGTCACAGGTACAAGTGAGTTTTACCAGATTATAAAAAATGCCATCAACACGACTTATTATTCTCTTATCAGCACTGCTAGTGATATCTCCATTGATGTCTAATCTGGCTATGGCTAGTGCCTCCCATTCTATGCAGTATTCGGTGGTAAAGGAAAATGTTGTTGCCATTACTAATGAATGCTCCTGCAGTGATCAGATTACAGGCCAAACCTGTCCTGACGAGGCCTGCCAGTGTGATACCAGTGTCACGGCACTGGTCTTTCCAATTGACGTTAGTCCAGCCCCTGCACCACCAATATCGAATACTTCCTCAAGTCTACAGGACCCCCTCGACAGGGTGCCGGCAGTCATTGTACCCCCCCCTATTCCTGGCCTTTGATAGCTACCTTTTTAGAGTAGTTGTTACACAGTGGTAGTTTCGGCACTACCGATTTCGGTTTGCTGAAATATTTATCGGGGCTTAGGCGAAAAGATCTTTCCAACAAGGTCTGATCGAAAGTCCTGAATCAGGAATAGATATAGAGGAAAAACATTATGTATAAACCAGGATTCCCTTCCATACAGGGGGCGTCGATGTCGCGCCGGACCTTTGTCAAAGGTGTGGCAATGGGCGGCGCTGCTGGCCTGTTGGGCCTTGATGCCCGACCACTGCTGGCTTCAATGGATAAAGGTCAGAACGGGCCGGTGACATTGAGCGGTACTCAATTCGATCTTACGTACAGCCCGACATTGGTAAATTTTACTGGTGAAGAGCGCTATGCAACGGCAATCAATGGCTCAGTACCGGCCCCGATCCTGCGCTGGAAAGAGGGTGACAGGGTGACGATGAGGGTAAAAAATAATCTTGCAGAAGATACATCTATTCACTGGCACGGGATTATCCTGCCCAGTGAGATGGACGGGGTTCCCCATATTAGTAATAGCTTTGGTGGCATTAAACCGGGTGAAACCTTTACCTACAGTTTTGATGTCCATCAAAATGGAACATACTGGTATCACAGTCATTCCGGTTTTCAGGAGCCTACGGGAGCGTACGGTGCAATTATCATTGAACCGAAAGAACCCGCCCCCTACAAATTTGATAGAGAATACGTAATTGTTATCTCTGACTGGAGTGACGAAGACCCCTATCGTGTGTATCACAAACTGAAAAAGAACTCTGATTACTATAACTTTAAGCAACGTACATACGCCGACCTGAGTAAGGACATTAAAGAAAATGGTCTTGCCAACACCTGGAATGCGCGAAAGATGTGGCTGCGGATGCGTATGAGCGACAGAGATATATCCGATGTCACGGGCTATACCTATACATTCCTGATGAATGGACAGAATCCTGCTGATGGCTGGACTGGCCTGTTTAAACGTGGCGAAAAGGTGTTGCTGAGATTTATTAATGCAGCGGCGATGACATTCTTTGATGTCCGTATACCCGGTCTAAAAATGACTGTGGTGGCTGCAGATGGACAATATATCGAGCCGGTCACCATTGATGAGATGCGCATAGGTGTAGCAGAAACCTTTGATGTCCTCGTCGAGCCAAGCGATGACCGCGCCTATACAATATTTTCCCAGGCGATTGACCGATCAGGTTATGCGCGAGGAACACTGACTCCCGATTTGTCATTGAAAGCGGCTGTTCCAGAAATGGATCCTGATCTTATTCTCACACATACCGATATGGGAATGGACATGGGCGGCATGAGTATGCCCGGTATGAATGGTGCCGGGCATGATATGTCGAACATGAAAAAAGCCGACAGCAGTAAAGAGATGCCCGGGAATATGCCAGGGATGGATCATGGCAAGCACAATATGTCCGGCATGACAGGAGGCGGAGCAAATAGCAGTATGCAGCCCAGTGGTGCAAAAGCGGGCATGGGAAATGGGTTGGCCGGTTATGGTAGCAGCCGTGAAGTCAGGCATTTCAAATCTGAATATGGTCCACAGGTCGATATGCGCGCTGATGGTCAAAAATTTCGGATCGATGATCCAGGGGTTGGTCTAAGAAATAATGGTCGCCGAGTTTTAACCTATGCGGACCTGGCCAATCTCTACCCAACACCTGACCCCCGTGAACCGGGACGTGAAATTGACCTGCATCTTACCGGGAATATGAGCCGTTATATGTGGTCGGTGAATGGTATAAAGTTTGCCGATGCAGATCCCATTCAGCTTAAATTTGGTGAGAGGGTACGCATGAACCTGGTCAATGATACGATGATGAACCATCCTATTCATCTGCATGGTATGTGGAGTGACATTGAAACCGGTGATCCTAAACGGATACCCAGGAAACATACAGTTGTGGTGCAGCCGGGACAAAAAATCAGTTTCCTGGTGACAGCTGATGCCATGGGAGGATGGGCTTATCATTGCCATCTATTCTATCATCTGCTCGGCATGTTCAGAAAAGTCGAAGTGGTCTAAGGGGGATATGACGATGAAAAAGAGTTACTTTATGATTGGCAGTTTGTTTGTATCTTCCTTGTTTATGTCCTCCAATGCGATGGCAGCTGGGAGAGATGATCCGTTACTTGGTATGCTGTTAATAGATCAGTTCGAGTGGCGTGGAGGTGATGGCGATGATCCATTTGTATGGGAAGCGCAGGGCTGGATAGGCAAGGATCTGAACAAGTTCTGGTTCAAGACTGACGGAGAGGTCACCGGTGGCGAGACGGAAAGTGCAGAAATTCAGGCGCTATACAGTCGCGCAATTGCACCATTCTGGGATGCGCAGGTAGGCTGGCGCAGGGATATTCGACCAGAGCCTAAGAGGGACTGGTTAGTGCTCGGTGTTCAGGGCCTGGCGCCTTATCAGTACGAAGTAGATACGGCTTTATTTTTTGGTAAAGATAGCCGAGTATCTGCCCGATTTGAGGCTGAGTATGAATTCCTGTTTACCCAGCGGTTAATTCTCACCCCTAACGTCGGGCTCAATATATTCAGCAAGGATGACCCGGAAGTGCGTATTGGTTCCGGGATTTCTGATCTGGAACTCGGTTTACGTTTACGTTATGAAATACGCCGTGAATTTGCTCCTTATATCGGCATCAATTGGGAAAAGGTATACGGAGGCACCGCAGATTACCGGCGTGCTGAAGGACGTGATGTCAGTGACTTACGGGTTGTTGCGGGTATTCGAGCCTGGTTTTAATGGAACCCCTAAGGGGCTATGATTAATTCAAAAAATGTCATTGCACCCTTCGGGCATTTCCTTCAGGAAGGCTACGCCATTCTTGCGGTCACGAGCACCGAAGCGTGGCAATCTCATAACGTGAAATCAAGCGGTTAGAGATTGCGTCGTCACTATGTTGCTCGCAATGACGAATAAATCAGAATTTCCCTAAAGCCAAAAGTTCAAAAATAGAGAAGATTCTTGCAGCTTATTCAGCTTTAAACCTCCAACTTCCAACTTCTAAAACTGCCGTTGTAATCCGGCCCTCTGCATCAGGGTAGTCGCCAGTTCTTCAACTGACATGTTGCTTGATTCAACGACAGTTATATTTTCCTGTTTATACAAACTGCTGACCAACTTTATTTCTTTACGACATTGTTCAATTGATGCGTAGCGACTGTCAGGCATACGGCTTTGACGTATTTTTTGTAAGGAGATCGGGTCAATAGCAAGGCCATAGAGCTTAGCCTTCCACGGTTTTAGTGCATCAGGAAGTCTACCTTTTTCCAGGTCTTCATCAACTAACGGGAAATTGGCGGCACGAATGCCAAATTGCATCGCCAGGTAGAGGCAGGTAGGCGTTTTGCCCGATCGTGATACACCGGCCAGTATTATATCGACATATTCGTAGTCCCTGGTACGTAGTCCATCGTCGACATTCAAAGTGAAATTTACTGCATCCATGCGAGCAAGATACTGGTTTTGGTTACCCATGCCGTGTGTCTGCCCGATGGCAGGAGAGCTATGTTGCTTCATTGCTATCTGTAATGGAGGCAGGCAGGTGGAAAATAAATCCAGTACAAAAAAGTCTTCGTTGATAAGTCTTTCCCGGTGAGTTTTATCCGATAGAGTGCTGAAAACTATTATCTGTCGGTTATCATTTTTTACAGCCTGTATCTGTTGGATAAGCGCTGATAACTTTTTCTCTGTGTCGATATACGGCAGCACAGTGTATCGACAGTCACCTTTATTAAACTGCGTTAGCAGACTCCTGCCGAGTGCCTCGGCGGTGATACCGGTGCGGTCGGAAACAAAAAAAACTTCGAGGTTGATTGGTTGATTCATGATTGAAGCTGTAGGTGCGAATTCATTCGCACAGTTGTGTCCGAATAAATTCGAACCTACAATAAAATCCTACCATTGTTGTGATATAGCTCTGATGTTTTTCATTCCTGTTTCGTCCCAAACCCACCCCCACCCGGTGTTCTGATCAGTATCGACCCCCCGGCAGGCACATCAACTTCCACGCAAGCGGGCAGGGCATACATTTTCCCGTCGGGATCAATATACCAGTTTTCTCCACACGCTCCGGCATTTCCACCGGCCAGGCCAAAGGGCTCAGTTTGTCGCCGGTTGGCAAGTATTGAAACCTGTACCGGTTGGTGGAAGCACAGGCAGCGTTCAACACCGTCACCACCATTAAATTTTCCTTTTCCACCGCTATTCTTTCGTACTTTAAAATATTCAACTTGAACTGGAAAACGTTGCTCAAGAATCTCTGGGTCGGTGAGACGGGAATTGGTCATATGTGATTGTATGGCGCTGGTACCGTGATGATTCGGACCGGCACCAGTACCACCACAGAGGGTTTCATAATATTGAAATTTTTCATTGCCGAAGGTGAAGTTATTCATTGTTCCCTGTGAAGCGGCCATCACACCCAGTGCTGCAAACAGGCAATCTACAATTATCTGTGATGTCTCAACGTTTCCTGCTACTACAGCAGCCGGGAAAGCAGGGTTGATGAATGAATAGTTGGGTATGCGCAATTCCAGAGGACGCAGGCATCCTTCATTCAGTGGTATGTCCTTGTTAACCAGGCAGCGAAAAACATAGAGCACAGCTGCTCGGCAAACCGAAGCAGGTGCATTGAAGTTTGAACTCAGCTGCTTAGAAGTACCACTGAAATCGACAACAGCAGTTTGATTTTCATGGTTTATCTTAATACTGACATTGATGTGTGCACCATTGTCCATCAAACAGGAAAACTGCCCGTCATCAAGTGTACCAAGGAGTTTTCTGACCGTTATTTCCGCATTATTCAGTACATGATTCATGTAGTTACTGACTACGTTCAAACCAAACTCTTCCAGCAATTTATGCAGTTCGCTGATACCTTGATGATTGGCTGCCAGCTGGGCACGCAGGTCAGCAATATTCTGTTTCGGTTTACGCGCTGGATATTTATTCTGAGTTAGTAGCTCATTCAGTAAATTTTCATCAAGATGGTGGCCCTTAACGAAACGAATATTATCCAGCAAGATGCCTTCCTCGCTGATGTTCTGGCTGGTGGCTGGCATTGACCCGGGGGTAATGCCACCTATATCGGCATGATGACCGCGTGAGGCAACGAAGAAAAGCAGTGATTTATTCTGCGTATCGTCTTTATCCTGTTCAAATACGGGAGTGATGACGGTGATGTCCGGTAAGTGAGTGCCACCCTGGTATGGATTATTCAGAATGAAGGAGTCACCGGCATGGATATCATTTTGATATTTTTTGATTACTGCCCGCACAGAATCAGACATCGAGCCGAGATGGACAGGGATATGTGGCGCGTTGGCAATCAGATCACCGCTGGGTGTGAACAGGGCACAGGAAAAATCCATGCGTTCCTTGATGTTAACCGAGTGGCTGGTACGCTCAAGAACCAGACCCATCTGTTCGGCAATGGTCATGAATCGACGATTGAAGATCTCTAGTAGAACAGGATCGGCCTTGTCACTGTTTTCCGGTTTTTGATTTGTTGTTTGCTTAACGACCCGAGTCAGGACTATGGCCATATCCTGCATGACTTCAGCCTGCCAACCGGGTTCTATTATCAACGTGCCCGTGTTTTCTGTGATGATTGCAGGGCCTTTTACGGTATGGCCTGCTGACATGACTGCTCTCTTAACGATGCTGGCCTTATGCATCCTGCCACCACTAAAGAATTCCGTCTGTCCGGCTTCAGCTAAATGCTCGGAGTGTTGAAAAAACTTGTTAGCAGGGCTCTCAGCCCGTGTTGAGACCGTAACTCGCAGGCTTTCGATAATGATGGGGCTGGCTGGGTCAGAATACCCAAATTGTTGACGGTGCTCATCGGTGAACATTTTGATCAGTTCATCAAGCAGCGTGCTGAAAGCTAATTCAAGTGTCGTATCAGAGCCCGGGTAGCGCAGGAACAGGCGTGCAAGTGTTTGTGTGT
>DRJK01000106.1 GCA_011052215.1 Gammaproteobacteria bacterium | reverse complement strand
TGGCGGACAAAAGCATGGAGGCGTATGTGTGACGGGTTTGAAGGGGGTAAGTGGTTTGCCACGGCCAAGGAACTCAAGCTTTTTGATCTGGTGCTGGAACTTGCCAACCGGAGCCACTGTGATCCGAAAACGCTGACGAGAGTAGCAAGGGATTATCTCGACAAGGAGCCCGCATTTGCCCTCGGTTCCTCAATGGCCGCGCTTCGTTGGCTGAGTGAGGGTTGGGGCTACGAGGTGACCAGCACCGACGTGGTGGAGGTTTATGACCGGGCGATGGACGCTGCGGCCAGGTTGAATAACATTGACGGTGTGACCGATCAGATCCGGCAGCTCGTCGAGTCGAATGAACAGGCATCGGCACAGTTCGTTCGACAGGCCCTGCAGGGACGGATGCGCGTATATCGGTAGGTAATTCCACTGTGACATAGTGGTGTATCTTCAGTAAATCAACCGGATATGCACTCTTTTTCAATTCCTCAGACACCACAACCAGTTATAATTCTATCGAAAGCATGCACTTAACCCAAAAAATTGTGTTTTAATTGTATATCGCAAAAGGTAACACATATGCCACTATATGGATCATATGACAGAGGTTAGAGAGTACCTCGATGCACAGGGAAACAGTCCTTATGCTAAATGGTTCGATCGCCTGAATGTGGCTGCTGCGGTCATGATGTGTACCCCAAATAAAGGACATAGTAATTTGTTATATTTAGAGAAAGGAGTAGTTACTATGAATGAACATTATACAGAAGAATTTAGACAAGAAGCAGTAAGATTGGCAATTACGGGAAAAACATGCAAGGCAGATGTGGCCAGGGATCTGGGGGTCAAGTGCAGTACACTGCACACCTGGATCAGGAAGTATCGAACGGAAATATTATCATCAGAACCGATTAAACTGAATTTTGAGGAACAAAATAAACAACGCTCGTTTACAATCGAGTGGGAGTAAGGGGCATTTGCGAATGGTGTCCGTGATTGACGATGAAGCATGGATGCGGGAAGCCATTCATCTGGCTTTACATGCAGAAGAAGAGGGCGAAGTGCCGGTCGGTGCTATCCTGGTTCTGGACAATAAGAGAATTGCACAGGGATGGAACCGGCCCGTTTTAACCCATGATCCCACTGCCCATGCAGAAATCCAGGTGTTGCAGGATGCCGGCAAGGCATTGGGTAATTATCGTCTTCCGGAGGCGACACTCTATGTGACACTGGAACCCTGTACGATGTGTGCAGGTGCAATGATTCACGCACGTATCAAGCGCCTTGTGTTCGGTGCCTATGACCCCGGGACGGGTACCATTGAAAGTGTGGATCAAATTTTTGACCGCCCGCACCATAATCACAAGGTTGAATATCGGGGCGGTGTGTTGCAGGATGAATGCAGCGGCTTGCTCAAATCCTTTTTTGAAAAGAGACGAAATAAATGAATATCATTAATCATTCAAAGGGGTTATTGCTCCTTTTTTTGTTACTGTTCTGGTTGCAGGCATGTGATAAAGCACAGAATAACAATACAGGTAAATCTGCAACGCAGATCAACAAGAAAACTGTTTACCAGAAGAAATTTCCACTGGCATCCGTATCCATGGATTTGGTCAAGGTATCAGAGCATGTCTACTATGTCCGGGGGAAGGCAGGTATAGCCACCGAGAATGAGGGATTTGTTTCAAATGCAGGGGTCATTCTGACTTCTCAGGGCATTGTTCTCGTTGATGCCCTGGGGACACCGGCACTGGCAGAACTGCTGCTGGAAAAAATTGCACAGATATCTGATTTACCGGTCAAAAAAGTAATTGTTACACACTATCATGCAGATCATGTTTATGGCCTGCAGATATTCAAGGATCTGGGAGCAGAGATTATTGCCCCCATTGGTTCCTATGATTACATTGATTCCAGCACTGCGACTGACAGGCTTGAAGAAAGGCGTTTTTCACTTGATCCCTGGGTGAATGATAACACTCACCTGGTACCCCCCGACAAAATAATCGATAGCGAAACACACTTCAGTCTGGGCGGGATCGAGTTTGTCTTGAGTGTACTTGGCAAGGCGCATTCAGACGGTGACCTGACAGTCTATGTCAAAAATGACAGGGTGTTATTGTCCGGCGATATTATTTTTGAAGGCAGGGTGCCTTACCTGGGGGATTCTGATACGAAAACCTGGCTGGAAACCCTGGGAAAGCTCGAAACCAGTCAACTGGCAGCATTGATTCCGGGGCATGGGGCTATGGCCAGTAATCCCAATCAGGCATTGAAAGAAACCCGCCGCTACCTGTTTTTCATGCGTGATAAAATGGGGCAGGCTGTCAGGGACTTTGTATCTTTTGAAGAGGTTTATTCTGCAACTGACTGGTCGGAATTTAATAAATTGCCGGCATTTGATGCCGCCAACAGGAGGAATGCCTTCCAGGTTTATTTGTCGATGGAAACTGAATTACTGGAAGGTGGCTAGCCTGTATTTATTATCTGGCAGTGTTTGCCAGGCGCAAGCCTGTGGCGATGATAGAAAAGGCTATGGTGATCACCAACTGACGAACCAGGTTCGGCCCAGGCCCGATCGGTATAACGTGGTGCTGTTAATTCCCCATCAGCTTGACGTAGGGCAGTGTATTCAGCGGTTACTGTCTGCAATGTGGCTAATTATCCATTCTGTAGCGGTATTAAAATCAGTCAGAGTGATTGCCGTATCGTTTATCAGCCTTTCTTCATCGCCTTGCTGGTATTTTCCTGTCTGGACCAGTATGCCCTGAAGCCCTGCATTCAGGGCCCCATCGACATCCGCATCGACATCGTCTCCTATCATCAGGGTTTCCTCCGGCCGGGTTTTCATACTATCAACTGCCGCCATAAAGAATTCCTGGTCAGGTTTTCCTGTAATGATTGCCTTTGCCCCTGTTGAATATTCCAGCGCCTCGACAAATGCACCCGCATCGATGCTTAATCCATCACTTTCCCTGAAATAACGGTTTTTACCCATCGCGATCAGGGGTGCCCCGTCGATAAGCAAGCGAAAGGCACTATTCATGTTTCTATATGTAAAATCATCCTCGGCATCACCAATCAGGACAGCATTATGTGGTTTGCATGCGAGATCAGTAAATTCCTCCCGCAGGTTTTTGTGTATTAACATGTAGGGGGAAAGCCTGTGACTTTGGAGATAGGAATGTGCTGCCATCGGGGCAGTGAAGAGCTCTTCCTGATTCACGGAAAAACCCATGTTTACCAACTGCCGAATGATTGCTGCAGCTGGTTTGCGCGTGGTGTTGGTAACGTACCGGATCGGGATGCCAGTTTTTTTCAGACGAATCAGAGAGTCAATTGTGCCTTCCAGTGGCTGGTCACCCACGTATAGAACACCACTCAAGTCCAGAAGGATTCCTGAAATCATAAATTGACCCAGACAGGTAACTATAATAATAAATATAGACGCTACCGGGTACGTTGTGAATGCTGGATTACAGCAGGGATCAGCCAGAAAATACAAATAACACGGGCATTCCTGTTATGAACGCCCATGTCATTGCGGGAACAGAAATCAGTTATTTTGAAACGACAGTACGGTTTCTGCCATTGTGCTTGGCTTCATACATGGCCTTGTCGGCACGTTCAAAAAAATCGTTCTCGGTATCTGTGGCTTTAAGTAGAGTCACACCCTGGCTGACAGTGACGTTAGTTGAATTGCCACCATAGTTACAGTTAAGACTGGAAACAGACCTTCTGATTCTTTCTGCCAGTTGGTGCGCACCTTTCTTTGTTGTATTCCGCAACAGAATAACAAATTCTTCACCGCCATAGCGATAGACAATGTCTGAATCGCGCACCTCCTCGCTAATACGTTTTGCCACGTCCCTTAAAACACAATCACCAAAAAGATGTCCAAAAGTATCATTAACACTCTTGAATAAATCGATATCAAGGATAATCATCGCAAGTGGATTTTTATGTCGTTTTGCCAATGATATCTCCCTGGAAACACTGGCATCAAAGGCAGAGCGGTTACATACACTTGTCAGTGGATCGACGAGCGCATTTGTAACAGCCTGTCTGTACATCAGGCAGTTATGTAATGGATTCAGCAAACTGGATAACATGTATTCCAGTTTAATCGTTTCGGGCTCAGTGAATTTTTTTGAACGCGTAAACTCGATTTCACCCAGATTGTTTCCGCCCATCAGCAAACGATACTGGCAGGAGTGCCTTTTGGTTTTACCATTGGAATAACAGAAGGAATCCTCAGGATGACTGTACTTGATACTGTCAAATGGCACATGCTTGAGGGTCTGTTCTTCGTAGATTTCAAACACTTTCCCTATATCCAGCGTACTGTGCAGTTGATTTGACAATTCAAGCGCACTAACAGCTTCGGCTTTTAGCGAATGATGTATATCTGCTTTTTTATGTATCGGCATTTTCCTGGAATCATCCTGTAACTGTCTGGTATCTTTGGTTATTACACCCGATTGTAAAGCCATATCGATAGTCCTGAATTACTGTATTGCCAGGATTAATGCGAGATTTGTGCCAATCTCAATAAAGATGAGTTAAAATACATATAAAACAATAAGATATAATTTTTTATGATAAGATTACCTGGATCATTGACGTAAAATTGACGCATTATTATTGCCAATGCGGCAACTTCTTGTATAGTTGGATGGACTATCTCAACAACAATTCCTGCAAGGCAACCAGTTGGTTAAATGGTTATAAAACAGACATTCATGATCCTGATATTCTCGTTCTGCCTTTTTCAGGGCAGTGTCAGTGCTGCCAGCGCGGCGACCGGGGTTGAACAACTCAGTGAAGGGATGGTCAATCCGGGGTTTCATAACAAGCCTGACTGGTTCAAATTGAGTTTAATGGAATTGCAGGATGATGTAACCGAGGCGGCCAAAGAAGGAAAGCGGGTTATTCTCTTTTTTTATCAGGATGGCTGTCCGTATTGCGCAAAGCTGTTGAAGGATAATTTTACGGATAAAAATATTGTCAGGAAAATCAGAAAGAATTTTGATGTCATTGCCATCAATATGTGGGGCGACAAGGAGATTACTGATCTTCAGGGCAGGGAGACGATAGAAAAAGACTTTGCCGAACAAATGAAGGTTATGTATACGCCTACCCTGCTGTTTCTGGATGAGAAGGGCAAGGTGGCATTGCGCATCAACGGCTATTACTATCCGGAAAAATTCAGTTCCGTACTGGATTATGTTTCAGGAAAAATGGAATCACGGCTGAATTTCCTTCAGTATTACAAACAAACCAGCCGGAAGAAGTCCTCAGCGAAACTACATATTGAAGCGTCCTATCTACAGCCTCCCTATGACCTTGCCGATACATTGAAAAAAAATAAACGTCCCTTACTCGTTTTGTTTGAACAGAAAAATTGCCGTTTATGTGATGAACTGCATCTGGATATTCTGAAAAAAAAGGAAGCCATGGAGGCACTCAGGGCATTCGATGTCGTGCTTCTGGATCAGCATTCAAAAGGCTTTCTGATCACGCCCCGGGGAAAGCGAATGCGTATAGCTGACTGGGCCAGGAAGATAAAGATACAACATATGCCCAGTATGGTGTTTTTTGATGTCAATGGCAGTGAGGTTTTCAGGGCAGAGGCATATCTGAGAACCTTTCATGTAGTTGGCGCGATGACATATGTGTCTTCCGGCAGTTACAAGACACAACCAAATTTTCAGCGTTATTTACAAGGCGTCAGCAGTGAGATGGCCAAAAAGGGGATCAAGGTAGATCTGATGAAATAGGCCGGCTACTCCCGGAACGGCATAAAGTCTTCTGCAAGAAAAGAACGCCCGGTGAATTCCTTGCTGTCCGGGCCCAGTAAAAACAGAAAACCGGCCATGATTTTTTCACTGCCGGGGACAGTTCCGGGATCTTCGCCAGGGTAGGCGAAAGCACGCATTGCTGTTCTGACCTTGCCCGGGTCGATGCTGTTTACACGAATACACTTTTCTGACTCGAGTTCATCGGCGAGTATTTGCATCATGTTCTCCAGGCCAGCCTTGGATACACCGTAAGCACCCCAGTATGCACTGCCTTGTTTGCCGCAGCCATCACTAACAAACAGAATGCGTGCGTCTTCTGATTTGTTCAGGAGCGGAAGGCATGTCTGGTTGATTAAAAAGGGTGCATTCAGGTTAACCTGTAAAATTCTGGACCATGCCTCGGTATTATATAATTGCATCGGGGTTATATTTCCCATGACTGCTGCATTATGAACCAGTCCATCCAGCTGGCCGAATTCACGCTCGATCGTTATGGACAGCTCATCACAGTTGTCCACCGTGGCGCCCTCCAGATCCATCGGGTAGAGAGCAGCCTGTACAAAACCACTGGATTCAATTTCATCATAGAGTGACTCAAGATTGGCAACATTCTTGTCCAGCAGGATGGTTGTTGCGCCATGTTTTGCACAGGAAAGTGCCAGCGCTCTGCCGATACCATCTGCGGCACCGGTGATCAGTATAACCCTGTCAGCAAGCAGGTCGTCTGGTGGTTCATAGTGTGGCATGTATTTCCTTTTAATCTCTGTAGGAGCTGTCCCATGGCGGCGAATTATGTATGGGTTGCGGCCATGGGCCGCTCCTGCAGCTTAGCCTCTGATGGTTTGGTTTCCCACAGACTTCTGTAATATCCTGTCTGCACATTGTAAACCACTCTGAATAGCACTTTCGAGTGTGGAGGGAAGGCCTGTGTCGATATAATCACCTGCGAGCCAGATGCCGTTGCCGACGGATTCACAGCGTGGTCGAAGCCGGTCACTCCCGCATGTGCATGAAAACGTAGCCTGCTTTTCCCTGAGCAGGAAAGTTGATTCCGGTTCTGGCCATTCGGGGAATAGCTGGCGTGTTTCCGAGATTATTGTTTTTTCAAGTTCATCCCTGTTCATGTCCAGATGTGGCCCATTGGTGCTGATGACGGCTGCAATCAGCCCGGGTTGCCCGCATGTGCGCCGGTCAATCAGCCATTGAGTGAGGCCATCATAAATACCTGCCATATCATTTTCGATGCGGATGGTTTCAGGGAATTGCATATACAAGGTAATGATTGCCTCTTGCTTCAGTTGACCCAGTCTTTCTGTAATATCTTTAAGCCCCGGTAGGGGCATGAGTAATTTTCCGGTCTGTCGGCAAGGTGTGGCCAGTACCAGATTTGAAACAGAATAATCCTGGCAGGACGTTTTTATTCCGGACAGGATTTCCCCGTCCATAATAATCTCCAGGACACGTTCATTGGTATTGACCTGGCCACCTCTCTGCCGGATATACCTTGATGCCGGGGCAGGCAGCATATCGCCCAGGCCAACCCGGGGTAACAGCATGTCGCTGTTGTGCCGTGATCCGGTAAAACTTTTTCTGAGTACGTTCAGAAAAATACGCGCCGAAGCCATTGCGGGAGTTGTATTGAGTGCGGCAATGCAGAGTGGTCCCCAGAATGTGTTGGTTACTCGTTTACTTTGGCGGTGTTTGCCGAGGTAGTCTGCGACACACATATCGGATTCGAGTGTGAATCCTGTTTTTAGCAGGTGAAGCCAGAACCGGATGATGCCGGTTTTATCAGTGATGTTCAGCCCCCTGGCAGTGATGACGCCGACAAAAAGATGGAAGGGGCCTGGCAGGGCCGCCGCGCAGATTTTTATGCCCGACCCATGTAATGAATGTATGCACAGATCGAGTTTTTTTCGATAGACAATATCAGATTCCATGAGCCCAAGTATTTCAAGCATGTCCAGAAATCCCCGGTATGCACCCAGTAAAATGTGTTGTCCATTGTCCAGCCGTTTATTATTCACCGGGACGCTACGGGCACGCCCGCCAAGCTGGCCGGAGGCTTCCAGTAACAGTACTTTTTGCCCGTGCGCACTGAGTTTGACGGCGGTTGCAAGACCGGCCCAGCCACCGCCTGCAATCGCTGTTATTTCTGTGCTATTGGATACCGTCATTTTACGTGATCTGGTTTTTTTATTTTTCTATATGTTTTCCAGGCGATCCAGAGTTTTCTTAGTGGCGTCAGTTTGACACGGTGTTCCATGACCTGAAATCCATCATTCTCGATCTCGGTGAGTAATGTCCGGTAGATGTTAGACATGATGAGAGAGCTTCTCTGACTGAACTGATCACCTGCTGGCAGGTGGGCCAGGGCTTTATTGTAATACTCATGCGCCCGTTTAACTTCAAACTGAACCAGCCTTCGGACAGCATCGGTTGTTTCGGGTAATTGCAGATCTCCAGGTTTGACCCTGAATGAGTCCAGTTCCTGCAGGGGCAAATAAATTCTGCCGTGCATGGTGTCTTCCTTGATATCACGAATGATATTGGTTAGCTGGAAGGCAATACCAAGATTTTCCGCAAACTTCAGTGTGTCGCGATCACGGTAACCAAAAATCTCTACGGCCAGCAAGCCGACCACACCGGCCGCACGATGACAGTACAGTAATAAATCATTGAAATCATCATAACGAGTGATATCCAGATCCATCTGCATGCCGTCAAGTATTTCATCAAGATATTCCTTGTGCAGGTCAAAATTTTCAAGTGATGTTGTCAGTGCCTGTGTGACCGGGTGAGTGGCCTTGCCGGTGTATAATTTATCCACCTCCTCGCGCCACCAGTCCAGTTTGGATCGGGCAATGCCGGGGTCTGTGCATTCGTCAACAACATCGTCCACTTCGCGGCAAAAGGCATAGAGGGCGGTAATGGCCCTTCTTTTTTCTGTAGGCAGAAAAAGAAAGCTGTAATAAAAACTTGACCCGCTTTGTGCTGTTTTTTGCTGGCAGTATTGATCGGGGGTCATGACAGTTTTACAAAAGGTTTTATGGAATTCGAGTATACCTGAAAATGTCGGGTCAGGCCGCGAGACATAATCCAGAGCCAGTCAGGTTTTCCGAGCCGGGGCGAAATAAAAAAACAGCCCCCGCGTTTGTGGATCTTGTTGAGGATCTGCCATCCCCCCAGTGTTACCATTCTCAGCTCCATTCCGACTCTTCCTGGAAGATGTACGCCCAGTGGTGAGCCCTGCCGAAGCATCGTGAATACGCGTTGTATTTGCATGTCCAGAAATTCACCTGCATGAGGCAGGGGCTGTTTTTTCCCCAGGTCTGCTTCAGTTATATTGAATTTTTCCATTTCATCCTGTGCCAGGTAAATACGATCCCTGTCGGTATAATCTGAATAAATATCCTGTAAAAAATTAATTATCTGTAAGGCACTGCAAATGGAATCCGACTGTTCCAGGTTTTTGTCTGAAGCCTCATTAAATAATACCAGCAACATGCGTCCGATCGGGTTTGCTGAAAACCTGCAATACTCCAGAACCTCGGAAAAACCGGTATAACGCTTTTTATGAACATCCATATTAAATGCAATGAGCAGGTCAAGCAGATGTTCAAGTAACCCGGGGTGGGATTTCAGAACATCTGACAAGGCGATAAATACGGGTTCATTTTCCGGTCTGCCAGCGGCTGCCAGTTGCAGGCTTTGTTCGGCCTTGTTCAGCAAGTCAGTCCTTTCTTCAGGGTGAAGATTGCCTTCGTCAGCGATATCATCGGCCATTCTGGCAAAGGTATAGATGGCACTGACCGGTTTGCGAAGATTTCGTGGCAGGAAAACAGATGCCACCGGAAAGTTTTCATAGTGACTGCCGGTCAATGTCTGGCAATGCTGGTAGGCCTGTTCCAGGGTTCGGGATTGCATTTGTATTATCAGTCTTTTTCTAGCGATCGAACCGATTTATCAATGGGCTCAGGCGTATCCAGCTGTTTATGGGATTCAATGCCCAGCTCGTGCAGTTTTCTTGCGCCGGGTATTACCTGTCTTTCCAGTGAGCCAACAGATTTATTAAATGATTCCACGCTACTGCCAAGGTTTTTTCCCAGTTTGCCGAGGTGTTCACTGAAAGTGGCCAGCCTTTTATACAGGTCCTCACCCAGTTGCCGGATCAGGTCTGCATTTTCGGTCAGGGACTCTTGTCTCCAGCCAAAGGCAATGGCCCGGAGTAATGCAACCAGGCTGGTGGGGGTGGCAAGGATTATTTTCTGTTTGAGTGCCTCTTCGAGTAATCCGTGATCCCTTTCCAGGGCGGCAGACAGGAACTGGTCACCAGGAATAAACAGCACGACAAAATCGGGTGAGTTTTTAAACTGGCTCCAGTAGGACTTGCTGGCCAGTTCCCTGACCCTGTCCTTGACATTGCGCAGATGCCTGGCCAGTTCCTTTTCGCGCTGTTCATCATCCTTTGCCTCAATAGCGCTGATATAGGCATCCAGTGGTGTTTTTACATCGACAATGATTTCCCTGCCGGCAGGCAGACGGACGATCATGTCCGGTCTGATCGCGCCGTCCTCTGTATGGGTGTGTTCCTGTTCGAAGAAGTCACAATATTCGACCATGCCGGCAAGTTCTGCGAGGCGCTTCAGGGTGATTTCTCCCCAT
>DRJK01000105.1 GCA_011052215.1 Gammaproteobacteria bacterium | reverse complement strand
GACCGTCTGCCGCACGGATGCGGCAGCCGAGCCGCCATGGATGGCATATTTTGCGTGTCTTGATCAGGCTTGCCGGTTTCATGTCCGGATTGCGGGTTAGCCCGAAACGCACTTGCCGCTTACATTTCAACTACATTCGTCATGGGTTAACGGGACAACAGTGATTTTCATAATTAACATAATATCCCTTCAAAAATAAATTTATTCTGATACCGGGCCTTCTGGATAATATTCACAAGTAAAAAAGATTCAGAAAGAAAGTTTTCTGGTTGTAACGCCATGCATTCCCGGGATTAACATAATATCCCTGCAAAAATAAATTTATTCTGGTACCGAGCCTTCTTGAAAATATTCTGATAGAATCACGGCCGTTTACAAAACAGGTATGGTTCTATCAGTTGTGGCCATGTTAATTTATTACTGAAACGCAGTATTGGTTTCTGGAGAATATTCATGAGCAAACAAGATGTGAATATCGGAAGACGTCGTTTTCTGACAGCGACTACATCGGTCGTTGGCGGGGCAGGAGTTGCAGCTGCTTTAGTCCCTTTTGTTACCTATATGACCCCGAGTGCCAGGGCGCGCGCGGCCGGTGCGCCGATTGAGGTGGATATCAGCAAGCTGGAGCCGGGTAAAAAAATGACAGTTGAGTGGCGTAAGAAGCCGGTCTGGATCGTTCGACGTACCGAACAGAATCTGGCTGATTTGCCTACCTTGAACGCTGCTCTTACCGATCCGCAATCTGAAGTCCCGCAACAACCTGAATACATCAAAGGTGAAGTACGCGCAATCAAACCCGAATACATGGTGATGGTGGGCCTGTGTACACACCTGGGTTGTTCACCGACTTACAAGCCTGAAATGGGTGCTGCATCAGATATGGGCAATGAATGGAAAGGTGGTTTCTTCTGTCCATGTCATGGTTCCAGATTTGATCTGTCAGGCCGGGTTTATACCGATGTACCGGCTCCAACCAATCTGGTTGTTCCTCCACATAAATACCTGTCAGACAATGTGATCATGATCGGTGTCGATCAGGAAGGAGAAGCATCATGACCAGAATGCAAGCATTTACAGGCTGGATTGATGCACGCTTCCCGATGACCAGAATGTGGAAGGAACACATGGCAGAGTATTACGCGCCGAAGAACTTTAACTTCTGGTATTTCTTCGGGTCACTGGCATTGCTGGTACTGGTGATGCAGATCGTGACGGGTATTTTCCTGACCATGAATTACAAACCGGATGCGAAAATGGCCTTCGCCTCTGTCGAGTACATCATGCGTGATGTCGAATGGGGCTGGTTGATTCGTTATCTGCATTCAACGGGGGCCTCTGCATTTTTTATTGTGGTTTACCTGCACATGTTTCGTGGTTTGATGTACGGTTCATTCAAGAAGCCGCGTGAACTGATCTGGATTTTCGGTATGCTGATTTATGTCGCGCTGATGGCAGAGGCCTTTATGGGTTATTTATTACCCTGGGGGCAGATGTCCTATTGGGGTGCACAGGTTATCATTTCCTTGTTCAGCACCATTCCATTTGGATTTGGTGAACCGATTGCGGAATGGATTCGTGGTGATTTTGTTATTGCCGATGCGACCCTTAATCGTTTCTTCGCCTTCCATGTCATCGCAGTTCCACTGATTCTGCTGATGCTGGTCGTGGCACATATCATTGCCTTGCACGAAGTGGGTTCCAACAATCCGGACGGTGTGGAGATCAAGAAACACAAGGATGAAAATGGTATTCCAAAAGACGGGATTCCGTTTCATCCCTACTATTCGGTCAAGGATATTGTCGGTGTGATTGTATTTCTGATCCTGTTTGCGGTGATCATATTTTTTATACCGGATATGTGGGGCTGGTTTCTGGAAAAAGACAACTTTATTCCAGCCAATCCACTGGAGACACCGGAGCATATTGTGCCATTGTGGTATTTCACGCCGTTCTACGCGATCCTGCGCGCGGTGCCAAACATACTGAGTTCACAGTTTCCCGGTGTGGCCGCCATGGGGATGGCGATTATCTTCCTGTTTCTGGTGCCCTGGCTGGATCGTAGCCCGGTAAAATCCATTCGCTACCGTGGCGGGATCTACAAGTTTGCATTGGCCGTGTTCGTGTTCAGTTTCATTGCACTTGGCTGGTTGGGCACACAACCCGTGTCTGAAACCTATACCCTGTTTTCGCGTATCTTCAGCGTTCTGTATTTCGCATTTTTCATTTTAATGCCCTGGTACACCATGATTGACAAGACCAGGCCGGTTCCGGAAAGGGTGACAGACAAATGAAAAAGATGATGATTGCATTGTTACTGTTGACTGCCCCTGCGTCTGTACTCGCTGGCGGTGAGCATAGTTGTGGAAAAATTGACTGTTACAAGGCAAAAACCGGTCTGGATGACAAGGCATCCCTTCAACGTGGTGTAAAGCTGTTTGTTAACTATTGTATGGGCTGCCACTCCGCCAGGTTCATGTCATACCAACGAATGGCAAAAGACCTGGACCTGAGTCATGAAATGGTGCTGCAAAATCTGATGTTTACTGATGGAAATATCGGTGACTACATGACCATCTCCATGACGGAGAAGGATGCCAAAAAATGGTTTGGAACACCGCCACCCGACCTGTCACTGGTGGCACGCTCACGTGGTACGGACTGGCTGTATACCTACCTGAAAACCTTCTATATTGATGAAAAGCGTCCATTTGGTGTTAATAATCTGACGTTTTCCGATGTTGGCATGCCACACGTGTTTGCCGGGCTGGAAGGGATGAAAAAGGCCATATTCAGGACGGTCGAAGAAAAACAGGGCAGCGAGACAAGTAAAATCAGTGTTTTTGATAAGTTCGAGACCGTGTCAGAGGGTTCTATGAGTCCGGCCAGATATGACCAGGCCGTACTGGATCTGGTCAACTTCCTGGATTACACCGGTGAACCCGCCAAACTTGTACGTTACGGGGTAGGTGTCAAGGTGGTCCTGTTCCTGATCATACTGTTGATCCCGGCTTATCTGATGAAGAAGGAGTTCTGGAAGGATATTCACTAGCCCGCGTTTCTCGTCACCGTTCTACTGCGACGGCCCAATGGCACGCCCTGCTTGACTTTCACCTGGTCGGGCTGCTCGACATAGTGTTGACTATGCCTGCGCGGCCCT
>DRJK01000104.1 GCA_011052215.1 Gammaproteobacteria bacterium | reverse complement strand
TTGCGAATCTTCGCAATAGCTTGCTATTACGTGCGATTCGACGCCTTGAATCTGTATTTTCCGAGCACAATCTGCTTCGTCCAGAATTAATCAGAGGCTCCTTAATAAAGTTATCCGGGAATCCGGCAGTTCCAGACAAACGTTTTAGTATCAAGGTACGATTTAGTCCAGGCTAGACATCAATGAAAAAATTAGTATTAGTTGTGATACTCACCCTGACCGGCCTTGCCAACAGTCAGGCCCTGCTGGCACACCAGGAGAATAAATTTCTGGACAACAGTACATGGTGGAGTGATGCGTGGTGGAACGAGGGCAAGATCGAAGTTCCCAGAAACTATGATGTCGTCATCCGGGATACCAGCTATATGAATGGTGACGTGGAAATACCGGTCATGATTTTCCGCCCTGAACAGAAGGGTAAGTTTCCAGGCGTCTTGTTTGTTCACGGCCGCCCCGGCTTCGTCGAAGATATACAACGACTGGCCTATCGTTTGGCAGCAAGGGGTTTTGTGGTCTATGCACCGGATCTTTACTTTGGCAGAGACATCGATCCGCGCCCTATAAGACACGACTATGTCCTGGAAGAAGACCTGAACAAGGGGCTTGATCACATGATGACACAGCCGGACATTGCCGGAGACAAGGTCTGCGTCTACTCGCATACGCGTGGTGGTTACTATTCCCTTAAACTGGCCGTTACAAAAAAACGGCAGAATGACCGGCTGGCCTGTTACGTATCCTACTATCCACATTGGCAGGACCCGAATGCACCGGAACCATTACAGGTATACAGCTATGCCAATGAGGCCGATGACCTGAAAATACCGACGCTGGTTTTTTATGGTGATGAAGAACAATACCAGCGCCGTCGCGTAATCGAGACCGCAGCAGAAAATATGCTCAAACGGGGCAGGCCGGTACAATTGATCATGTACCCGGGCGTGCAGCGCGGGTTTGATTTTCGGCCGGAAAGGGTACGCATTTTTGCCGATGATCTGGCGTCAAAAGATGCGGTCATGCGCGCCGCCCGTTTTATCCGCCGCCACCTCGGGGCGCCATAGAGAAAAAGGCCTTTACCTGCCTGCATACTTAAGAACGGCCCCTCCGGATGAGTGAAAAACAGCCAATAGGCATATTATTTATACTGTAATTAACCATGCAAGGCTATAGTTTGAATAAAAATAGGACTATAATATCTGTTCATATTTGATTATAAAAATAACATGACCAGGATAATTGCCATCACCAATCAGAAAGGAGGCGTGGGAAAAACCACGACCTCTGTGAATCTGGCTGCATCGCTTGCTGCCACAAAACGCCGTGTCCTGCTGATTGATATGGATCCGCAGGGCAACGCCACCATGGGTTCCGGCATCGACAAAAATAATGTAGAGATCTCTACCTGTGATGTGTTGCTGGAGGACTCGACCATCCAGGATGCCATTCAGAAAAATACAGACGTGGGCTATGATATCCTGCCCGGCAATTCCGACCTGACAGCTGCGGAAGTCGGTCTGATGAAAATTGAAGGCCGGGAACAGAAATTACGCCAGGCGCTGATAACAGTTTCGGCCCAATACGATTACATTCTGATTGACTGCCCACCTTCACTGAATATGCTGACGATCAATGCACTGGTTGCGGCACAGGGAGTCATGATCCCGATGCAGTGTGAATATTATGCCCTGGAAGGCCTTTCAGCGCTGATTGGCACCATTAAGCAGGTTCGTAATTCAGTCAATTCAGAACTGGAGATAGAAGGCCTGCTCAGAACCATGTTCGATCCACGAAACAACCTGGCCAACCAGGTTTCATCACAGCTGATTATGCATTTTGGTGAAAAGGTCTATCGAACCATGATTCCAAGGAATGTGCGCCTGGCCGAGGCGCCCAGCCACGGCCTGCCTATTTTGCATTATGACAAGTCTTCAAGGGGTGCGCGTTCCTACCTTGCACTGGCCGGAGAAATTCTGCGCAGAGAGGAACAGCGCAATGAAGCTCGATCCCGAACTGCAATTGCGTAGATCAAAAATATTCAATAAATTGGTATAAATTCGGTATGGCAATTAAAAAACGCGGATTAGGTCGTGGTCTTGATGCGCTTCTGGGTAGCGTAGCCACTGCCCCCGACCAACCCAAAGAATCGCGAGATGGTGAGTTACGTGAAATCGCCGTCGAGCTATTACAGCGCGGGCGCTACCAGCCACGGACAGACATACACCAGGAAAGCCTGGAAGAACTGGCCGATTCCATTCGTGAGCAGGGACTGGTCCAGCCTATCGTGGTCAGGCCCGTCGGCCAGGGAAAATATGAAATTATTGCCGGTGAACGACGCTGGCGCGCGGCCCAGATGGCGGGCCTTCAGGAGGTCCCCGCCGTTGTCCGTAACGTTAATGACCGCGCCGCCATTGCCATGGCATTGATTGAAAATATCCAGCGTGAAAACCTCAACCCCATGGAAGAGTCACGTTCGCTGCATCGGCTCATGGAAGAGTTTGAGCTGACCCAGCAACAGGCGGCAGAAGCCGTGGGACGTTCCCGCAGTGGCGTCGCTAACCTGTTGCGTCTGCACGAGCTGAACGAAGACGTCAAGACATTGCTGGAAAAACGCGAACTTGAAATGGGGCATGCACGTGCCTTGCTTGCCCTTAAGGGACAACAGCAGTCAGCGGTTGCAAAGAAGGTGGCCAGTGTCGGAATGTCCGTCAGGGAAACCGAACAACTGGTGCGAAAGCTGGGTGAACCCGCCAAACCAGGCCCCACCCGCAAAGACCAGACAGACCCGAATATCCGCCGCCTCCAGGATGATATCTCGGAGAAACTCGGCGCAAGCGTACAGTTGCAGTGCAAACCCAACGGCAAGGGCAGGCTGGTTATCAGTTTTAACAGTAATGATGAGCTGGAGGGAATCCTGGCGCATATAAAGTAAAATTACAAATAAATGAAACATCCCTGCCCCGGGTGCCGGCATAGAGTGTAAAAACCCCCGGTGTTTTATTCACATTACATATTAAGTTATTGTTACAACTTGGTAATTCTTGTCAAAAACACATCATATGCTAGTTAAACCATATATATCTTTGTTTTTATTAATAATATATTTTTAGCCGAGGGCAGAAAAATTTGTTATCAGGCTTGTTTTACAATAAAAAAAGACTCGCCAGGTATTGTTATCCACAAAGTTATCCACAGGATGGCCGGATAAAATGCTGATTTTGCCCCGTGTCTGACTGGTATGTTTATATCGTCCGCTGCGCAGACAACAGCCTGTATACCGGTGTGGCAAAAGAGCTAAAAAGGCGGGTACACGAACACAATACATGTAATCGTCTGGGGGCCAAATACACCCGTGGCAGGCGCCCCGTCAGGCTGGTGTTCCAGCAAAAATTCACATCACGGTCCGAGGCCTGCAGATTTGAATCACGGGTGAAATCCCTGAAAAAAAATCAGAAAGAAGAGCTGGTTGGTGACAAGACACGGCCTGGCAGCCATCAAAAGAACCGCTGAAACCGGCACAATTGACCTTCATGCCGGGGCGCATGCAACAGGCTGGCCTGCGCCTCCAGTTATTTCATGTACTGCAAAAAAACCGGAGTGTTTACGGGCAATTTATTCGACATATTCAATAATCCAGTGTCCGGAACAACCCCCCGGCACCGATTAATCGAATGCAACGCCGGGTTTGGCACCAACGGCCTTCAGTATTCTGGCCAGCGGGCAGAAACCGGTTATCGATGCCTGGAATATATTCGCACCAACAAATGCCGTCACCCATAACCAGTATTCGCTATGATATTGTGACAAAACCAGGCTGGCCAGAATAACAGCCCCCGCAAACGCCATTACTAAACGGTCGATACTCATCATTTTTCCTCATTGTCGGAAGATTATAAAATCTTCTTTTTTCCATGTGATCTTGGTATGCCGGTTGATTTTATCACAACTTGGTTACTGCCATTAAGTTTTAAAAAGGCCCTGATCTGCCCCCTGGCATTTTCGGCAAACAGGACAATGATTATCATGAGTTATTACGGGTTGCGGGTGTTGCTGTCCCGTTAACTTTATGAAGCACATAACAATGTGAGGACATGGAATCGG
>DRJK01000103.1 GCA_011052215.1 Gammaproteobacteria bacterium | reverse complement strand
TACGTTAAATTAGGGTCAGACTCGATATAATTCATGCCTGCCTGGGCCTCCCCTTTGGCAAGGGTGCTGAACGTCTGCCCGCCAGCCTTTCCATTTTTTTCTTAAAACGATCCGGCCCCAATACCCAGGCCTTGTTTGTTGCCTCTCGAATATCCTCGATAGCTCGTAAAGGCAGATGATTCCGGAATAGTGCGCGATAGGCCTTTTCTCTCTCCGCGATATCATTGCCAAGCCGTCGATAGACGATATGTGGTTTTATCCATTCACCAGGCTCACTCAATGCATTTATGCGATGACTGGACCAGCGATACTCTTTTGGGTGCGACACCATATTGGCTCTTACTGGATTTAATTCAATATAGCGCATGCAGATCAGTAAGTACTGCTCACTATCAATGAGTGTAGACTTGTATCGACCTTCCCACAGCGTTCCCGTGCGATCGTATCTGTAGTTAAAATATTGCACATACCGCCGTCCAATTGATTGCATCACCTTGCCTGTGCTGCTCTCTTGCTGGGGAGAAGCCAGTAGATGGACATGGTTAGTCATTAACACATAGGCATGTACATGAAGCTCATGATTTTTTACTGCTTCCTGAAGGCATTTCAAGTAGAACAAATAGTCTTGTTTATCTACAAAAATCGGTTCCCGGTTATTGCCCCGCTGGATAATGTGTTGCGGCTGGTTTTTTACATATATACGGGGAAGTCTTGCCATGTCCTGTTATTCCGATCTATTCCGGTGAAACAGCAGGCTATCATCCCTGCTCAATTATGTCGAGTCTGACCCTACTTATTCTTACTATTTATTCTATTTATTTTTTATTCTGCTATTTATTTTGTGGGAACAGTGAACGATTTCTCCTCTCGCTGTCATATAATACAGAGGGCTATTTGTTTTTCATTACAGCAGGCGTCCTTGTATTATAATATTTATCGGTGAATTATGAAAAATCAGATATCAAAAAAACCACTGTACAAACCTGCTGCTATCGGTTTTGGATTCATTATTTTGTCCATACTCGCCGCGATGGCCGGGCCATTAGGCAGTCGCATTGGCTGGTGGAACTTCACTACAGCCGTCATTATTCTTAAATGGGCCGCTTATGGGGGCATGGCTGCCGCCGTTTTATGTTTATCCGGATTGTTGATGGCGCGCCCCGGTGGCAAACGTCGTGGTTTTGTTTTCAGCTTGCTGGGCCTGGTTATTATCATACCAATGGTCTTGTTATTGCAGTCGTGGAAAGAGGCCAAGGAGACCTTGCCGCCGATTGAGGATATCACCACCAACACCGAAGACCCACCCACATTCTGGGATGCTCCAAATTCACGTGTGTATGGCGGTATCGGCATAGCCGCCTGGCAGGAAGAGGCCTATCCGGATATTAAACCCCTGATCCTGCCTGTCCCTGCAAGTAAGGCCTTTGACCTGGCAGTTGATATTATTCATGACAAAGGCTGGCAATTATATAAACCCAATCGGGATGAACTGCATGTCGAGGCAACCGACAAAACTTTCTGGTTTGGCTTTAGTGACGATGTTGTTATTCATATCACCGCAACAAAAGACGGCAATAGCCGGATCGACATGCGTTCTACATCACGTTTTGGTGGTGGTGGGGATGGTGGCACCAATGCAAACAGGATACGTTCATTTTTCAAGGCCCTGAAAAAACGTGTCCGGAATGGATAAGGCAAGTGACTTGTCTATGTTGGTAGACGCCAGTATAACTTTACCCATTATACTGGCGAAACCAGACAGGGACAGGCACCAGGACTAAATTAACATGCAGTAAGAAAAAACAGTTATATCATACCACTTTCCTTGCTAGCCAGATAACATGCCGTGCCCCCTTCCTGCCATGTGCATGAACACGTACCTCATTCACCTCGAAGCCCACTTTTCGCAGCCGTTGTAAAAAATTTCTGTCCGGGCCGGCTGACCACACTGCCAGTACACCTTGCAGACGCAGCGCTGTATATGCCACATTCAAGCCGTCAATGCTGTAGAGCCAATCGTTATTCTTACGCGTGAGCCCCGCAGGGCCGTTATCCACGTCCAGTAAAATCGCATCATAAGCTTGCTGTTCCGACTTTAGAATACGGGCAACATCCCCTTCATGCACGACCACCCGTGGATCTTCAAGTGGACGGCCGGCACGCTCTCCAAGTGGTCCCCTGTTCCACTCCACCACTGCCGGTACCAATTCAGCCACTACCACCTGCGCCTGATTACCGACTAACCGCAGCGCCGCCGCCAGGGTAAAACCCATACCCAGACCGCCGATGAGCAGTCGTGGATTCAGGCAATCCACCAGCCTGTTACAGGTATGATCGGCCAGTGCATCTTCGGAGCCATGGACGCGGCTGTTCATCAGCTCGCCACGGCCCTCGATTTTGATCGAGAATTCCTGACCGACCTGATACAGGAGCAGCTCACCCCCGTTACCGGGCACCTGAGCGCTATCAAGCAATACCCAGGGTGTCATTAATTACCCGATTTGTTGGTGACCCTGCCGCGCAAATATGACTCCCTGAAAAAACCGGCTAGAGCGTATTGTATATTCATTTGTTTTTCTCCATCATGGATTTGAGACCGGCAAACGGGTTATACGTGGCAGTGGTGCATTTGTCGCTGTCGGTGGCGTGATTGCCCTGCTGCGCCTCCAGTTGTCGCTGGTGTTCATTATCATGGCAGTAAAGACATAACAATTCCCAGTTGCTGCCATCGTCCGGATTATTATCGTGATCATGATCACGGTGATGCACGGTCAACTCCTGCAGATTCCTGCGGTTAAATTCACGCGTACAACGACCGCAAATATGCGGATACATCTTCAGTGCCCGTTCGCGATAACCCTGATCGCGCAAATCGCGGGCGCGACGTGCATCGGCCACCACCTTATCCAGCTTGTCATTACCTGACTTCACCATACAGACCTCCACACCGTTGTTTTTTCAAAGCCACCAGTCGTTCCGGATAAAATACTACCCTGTTTTCTCAACCTTATAAATCACCGCCAATGTATGACTTTCTCCTGCCTTTATTCTAATGACATCCTCTGCCACATTTGCAGATTCAACACATAACATGCCGAGGTAGCCAGCTTTATCCATGTCGCCCATTTTTTCAGCAACATCCTTCCACGGGTTCCAGACAACCGTTGATTGACTGCCCCGTTTTTTGATGATTATTTTTCTTTTTTTATTCTCTATGATGGCATCATCGGATGTATTCAAATACACACGGTCCACTTCCGCATCGATGACAATGGCCCCGACTTGTGTTTTACGTTTATAATTATCCGTTTTATCGAGATAATCCTTGCCTTCCAGTCCAGACACGGTGGTGCCGGTAATATCGTCAACATTAAAATAGCTATGCAATGCCTGCCCGATGGTGATGGATTGGCGGCTATTGTTAATGGTGGTGAGTTCCAGCCTTAAGGTTTTGGCAATTGTAATACGGTATTCGACTACCGTTGCCAACGGCCACATGCGTTGACACTGTTCGTCAAGCAGATTGACCTCCAGCCTGAAATTAATTTGTGTTTCACCTGTCGATAATTGCTGTGTAGCCGTGACCTGCCACGACACAGTACGGGCAATACCATGTGCGGGAAAGGATGCTTTGTTTTGATGTGTGCCAAACCAGGGCCAGCAGACAGGGATACCCCCACGTATTGCCTTGCCGGGTGCAAACGTAGCATCTTCAGATAACCAGATGACCCCGTCTTCGCCCACAGGTGTCCAGTCAAGAAGATGTGCACCTTGCAAGCTGATAGTAGCTTTCGCCTGTTTATTGTTGATTTCAATGAACGGTATGCCGCCCTGACCTGCCCTGAAAAAAAGGGTATTGCCTCCATTCCGAAATGAAAAGTTTTTATTCAGTTGTTCTATAGCGAGTGACATCATACTTCCAGTGTAGTGTTATAAAAGAAAAAAAAGGGGCAGTGGAAGACGTCCCTCATTCTGAAAAATCATGAATCACCCCGCTGTGTGGTAACATTGCATACATAATATTATAGATTAACTATACATCATAACATAATGAATAATATATATTATTATTCCTTTGTCGATGGGCCGGTTTTTCCGGCAACAGACATTTAAATTTGCACACGGGTCTGTGCCCGCCATATAACTGTTTTGCTTTATTTCTGTTGATCTCTATCAATGTATAATATGATTGGCTCAGGTATTCTTGAGTATATTGCAGTGGTATTTTTAGCAACAACGATGGAGAAAGTATAGTGACGAGCATTTTTGATCATATGTCCAGTGACCACAAGCGTTGTGACGGTTTTTTTCTGGATGCAGAGAAGGCGGCCTCAAAAGATGACTGGCCAGCCACACAGCAGGCCTATCAGGAGTTTTATCCGTCTATGGAACTGCATTTTACGATGGAAGAAAAGGTGTTGTTCCCGGCCTTTGAACAGGCCCAGGGCAGTGAGATGGGGCCAACCCAGGTGATGCGCCACGAACATGAGCAGATGCGTGGTTTGATGCGTTCCATGCAGAATGCCCTGGATGCAGAAGACAAGGATACATTTCTGGGTGAAGCAGAAACCCTGTTGATGTTTATGCAACAACACAATGCCAAGGAGGAAATGATGCTTTATCCGATGGCGGATCAATTGCTGGCAGATAAAAGCAATCAGGTCATATCAGAAATGCAGACGTTAGCGGAGGAATAAATGGCAAGGGAATACCTGCTGGATGCGGTGGACATGGAGCCCCCTGAACCCCTGGTGCGTGCAATGGAGTTGGCAGAGAAACTGGGTAAGGGAGATTATCTCAGGATGAGGCATCGCCGTGAACCCTGTTTGTTATATGACAACCTGAAACAGCAAGGCTTTTCATTTATTACCTGTACCGGCAGTGATGTTGCGTACGATGTGTTTATCTGGCATGAAGGCGATGCCGGGGCACAATCTTCAGTTCTGACCCGGGCCGACACACTGGTTATAAAGCTTTCCAGTGTGAAACCCTCTTACCCATGAAGGCTGCCGCACTTTCGCTGGCACAGACGCCGCCGCTTTCTGTTCCATATAGATTTTTTCTTACCGCGCCTCTTTTTGCAGTGGCGTGCGGGGTAACCTTGTTCTGGGCCGGGCCGGATGTACTTTCCAGTCGCTGGCACCCGGCACTTCTGGCCGCAACACATCTTCTTACCCTGGGTTTTCTGACCATGGTCATGGCAGGCGCATTACAACAGTTAACGCCGGTACTGATGGGGGTACAGATTTCATATCCGCTATCATTCAGCACCGTCATTCATTTATTGCTTGTCGCCGGGACGCTGGCACTGACGGCTGGCTGGTTGTGGCAGAAAACGGCTTTATTTACCCTGGCGGGTGTGTTGCTCGGGCTGGCGCTTACGGGTTTTATACTGGTATTACTGGTCACCTTGCGTAAGGCACGTTCCGGGCATACAACCGTGCGTTCAACAACGGTTGCCCTGCTGGCCTTTGCTGTAACGGTGGTGTTGGGCGTGTATCTGGCGCTGGGTTATAGCTGGAACGGGCTCGAAAGATTGCCGGGCATGACCGACCAGCACATGACCTGGGGCCTGGTCGGCTGGGTGAGCCTGTTGATAATGGGTGTGGCCTATCAGGTGATACCAATGTTTCAGATTACCCCTGATTATCCCGGGCCGATGATGCGATGGCTTGCCATACTGATGTTTCTATTATTATCGTGCTGGAGTCTGGTACAGATCTTTTTCCCTCAGACAATCTGGCTGTCGCATCTTGCCGGGGGTCTGCTGGCATCCGGGCTGGTGTTTTTTTTACTGGTCAGCATGAATCTTTTGTCGCGCAGGCGCAGGTATATACCTGACGTAACATTGAATTTCTGGCGTGTGTCCCTGAGTAGTCTTCTGCTGGTGGTAATCGCCTGGGGTTTATCGCTCACGGGCACACACGACCAGCTGGAGATATTTTTCGGGGTATTGATGATTACAGGTTTTTCCATGTCAGCGATAAGCGGCATGTTATACAAGATCGCTCCTTTTTTGATATGGCTGCATTTGAATAATTATATTCAGGGGAGAGGTCATACAAGGGGAAATATTCCCAATATGAAACAGGTGATACCCGAACGTCATGCTCGCTTGCATTTCAGGGCACATTGCCTGATGTTGTTACTGTTCATTCTGGCGGTGTTCTGGCCTGATTATTTTTTACGGCCGGCGGCGCTGCTGTTAATTATTACAGCGGGGATACTGTGGAATAATCTTTACTCCGGATTTCGTTTATATAAACATATCATCAGAAATCAGGAAGCCTGAATTTTTCTGAACAATGATTGCAATTTACCCCGTTGAACCTGCCTTCTCACAGAACCGGAAAGATAACAGGAATGCTTGATACATCATTATTGCTGTGCCGCTTCCCTTTAACAAATCCAAGTCGATACGAAAACGGCAAGTACGTTTTAAGCTAAACAGAACAATCCGGATATGAAACCGGTATGGCCAAATCAGGACGCGCAAAACATGCCCTCCATGGCGGCTCGGCTGCCGCGTCCGTGCGGCAGACGGTCTTTATTTGGCCATACCGGTTTCATATCCTCACATTTATATACACTTCATGAGGTTACCGGGACAGCCGTAATACATCATGAAAAGCAGTCTTGTTAAACAATAAAATATTTTTATCATTCTGCCCTGCCTATTAAATTTTATAATACTGAAGCTGCCTTGACCGTAGTCATTGAAATGATCTGGCCAGTAAACTATATTTATATTGTTAAAGGGAGTTGTAATTGCCTCTCTTTGACAGGCGACATTTGGAACCATTGTTGATCGTTCCGATGCACTTTTGTTAAAGCCGTAACAAAGGAGGTGTATCATGACTACACAAACCCCACGCAAACATACAGAGCATGAAAACATTGTTCCGTTCCGACCCATGGGTGTGCTCGAAGAAATGGAGCAACTGTTTGAAAATTTTATTCCCCGAGGATGGATGCGTCCGTTCAGCGCCGGGTCATCCGTGCTTGCAGAGGGTTTGCCACACGTTGATGTCATTGATCAGGATGCAACTATTCTGGTACGTGCGGCATTACCGGGTGTAAAAAAAGGTGATCTGGATATATCAAGCACTGATCATACCGTCACCATCCATGGCAAAACCCGCGAGGAAACCAGGGACAAGAAAGGTGAATATTACAGACACGAAATCAGCACAGGTAATTTCCTGCGTACCGTGTCACTGCCTGCTGCTGTAGATGAATCCAGAATCAAGGCAAAATTCAAGGATGGTCTGCTGGAAGTCACCTTACCCAAACTTGAAAGCGCCAAACGACACGCTATAAAAGTAGAGGGTGAGTAATATTTACCGGGTATTACCCATAGCCCGGCGTAAAGCCGGGCTATTTTTTTACTGATCTGGACATGACCTGACAGTGCTTGCCCGTTTTATTATCCGCGACTGTTTATGCAATATACCCGTCGCCTGTGTGGATAGCGGGGACGCAGAGTTAAATGTTGTATAAATATAATCACTGTTGCCCCGTTAACGTTATGGGGCACATAACAATGTGAGGACATGGAACCGGTAAGCCTGATCAAGACCGTCTGCCGCGTGGTAGAAATGCGGGGGCGGCCGGATCAGTTCAGTTTTTCTCTTACCTCATTTGCCCATAATGAACTCAGCCAGTCTTTTTTCATAGTCAGGCTGGCTTATGATAAATCCATTATTGTGATCACCTTGTAAAGAAAAAAAGGATTTAGGTTCGTTTGCGGCATCAAAGACTTTTTTGCCCAGTTTAAACGGGATAATTTCATCATCCGGGCTGTGAATAACAAGTAACGGGCTATTTATTTTTTTAATCAGTTCCCCGCTATTGAAGCTATACCTGAAGATGAGTACACGGGAAAGCAAGGGAAATATTGATTGCCCCATATCACGTGCCGAACTAAAGGTTGACTCGATAATCAATGCCCCCGGTTTTACCTTTGATGCCAGATTGATTGCGATGGCCCCGCCCAGTGACCGCCCGAAGATAATAATTTTTGTTTTATCAAATCCTTTTTTTATTAAATAATCCCAGGCAATTTGAGCATCAAGGTAAAGACCTTTTTCATCGGGACTTCCCTCACTAATGCCATAACCCCTGTAGTCTATAATAAAAACGTTCAATCCAAGCCTGTTAAATATCTCGACAGACTCTTTTCGGTGTGAAATGTTTCCGCCATTTCCATGCAAGAACAGCAATGCCTTGTCAGAATTTTTTTCAGGGATAAACCATCCATTAATTGTTACTCCATCTGCTGTCTTTATAAACACATCATCGTATTGCAGGCCCCAGTCATCCGGATTTTCCGACAGGTCCCTGGCCGGAAAAAATACCATGGCTGGCTGGCGTAAATACATAAACCCGTTGACTGCCATGTAGATAATAATGATTATGGCTACATAGCCCTGCACTTTTTTAGCCATTTCCCGGTCCGATCTTTCTGCATGATTCGATCTGACTTATTAGTTTATTAATATCAAATGGCCTTTCGGTATCAATTGTAATAATACCGGCCTGTTCATCCTGCTCCAGCGGGTGCCAGTTCCTGATCTGGTCCTCAAGGATATCCAGATCAGCATCGGATACGTCCTGTTTCCTGTCTCGTATCCTTTGTCGCAAGGTATTATTTGAGGCGATGAACTCAAGAATAATGCAGCGGGTCTTTTTCCCGGTGGCCAGTTGCCTGAAGAGATTGCGTTGTTCAATTTCCGGGAAGGCCGCATCGATGATAACCGGAAAGCCGGAATCAAGTATATTGCCTGCCAGTGCAGCCAGCCTGAGATAAGTGCTATTTGTCGCTTCCGGTGTATATATTCCCTGCCCCGTTTTTGCGTACGAGTTTTCGCCCGGCATGATGTTATACAGTCTTTTGCGTTCCACGTCTGAACGAATCCGGATTGCAGCAAGTTTCTCCAGTAGCGGTTGGGTCAACGTGCTTTTGCCGCTTGCCGACATACCGCAGGTTATTATGATATAAGGGGTGCCCCGTTTTGTATAGGTCAGCGCAAGTCGAAGATAGCCATGAAATTCCCTGCTGGCCTTTTCTGTGTCCTCCACGGACAAGCCGGGTTGATGTGCGCGGATGGCATCCACCTTGGCCCTTACCATCGCCCGGTAAACGAGATAAAAACGTAACACGCTGATCCCTTCATAATCACCCGTTAATTCCAGGTAACGGTTCAGGAACCGATATGCCATTGATGGCTGATCCCGATCTTGCAGGTCCATCACCAGAAAAGCGACCTCACTGAGTACATCGATCCAGCGGAAGTTCTGGTTGAATTCAAGGCAATCAAAAACCAGTGGCTTGTCTTTATACCAGGCAAGATTTCGTAAATGTAAATCACCATGACACTCACGTATGAACCCTGTTAATTTACGTTGAATAAAATAACCCTGCAGTTCTCTGAATGAATGTTCGCTCCATTGTTTCAGTTCTGAAAGTAATTTGAGATGTTTGTTATCTGTCACTCTTTCACGAATCTGGACAAAGTTCTCTTCAATCGGCTGGCGTACATGCTCGGGATCACCATAGTGGGTGTTATCTCCGGCTGTATCGACCTGCTGATGAAAGGCAGCTATCAGATTTGCTATCGCATCAATCATGTTTGGTTGAAGTTCGTTTCTTGCCAGCACATGATCAAGTTGCATTTGCTGCGAAAATTGTGCCATTTTGACGGCATATTCGATGACATTGCCCGGGCCCGTTAGAGACGGGGCTTCAGGTGTCCCGACTATCGCCACGACATCCAGATAAATGTCCGGTGCCAGACGGCGGTTCAGGCGCAACTCTTCCTCACAGTAGTACTTTCTTTTTTGCAGTGATGAAAAGTCCAGAAAACCGAAATCGACCGGTTTTTTTACCTTGTAGGCAAAATCGCCTGTTAATATCACCCAGGAGATATGCGTTTCGATCAACTGGCAGGAGCTGACCGGGTGGTCATAGAATGCCGGATTTAACAGGGCATCGATGAGTGGCGTGTTTTGTTCGCTAGCAGTATTCATGACTGGACACTTCTCACCTGGATAGTTATAACACAGGAATAAATGTTGTTGATTTCTCTGTTTATAATCACTGTTGTGCCGTTAACCCATGACGAATGTGGCTGAAATGTAAGCGGCAAGTGTGTTTCGGGCCAACCCGCAATCCGGACATGGAATCGGTAAGCCTGATCAAGACCGTCTGCCGCACGGACGCGGCAGCCGAGCCGCCATGGACGGCATGTTTTGCGTGTCTTGATCAGGCTTGCCGGTTTCATGTCCTCACATTGTTATGTGCTTCATAAAGTTAACGGGACAGCAATGATTTATAATATAGCCTAAAATGTGCCAGGCTCGGTATATTTTATCCAATAAACCCTGTGATCCGGCTAACTGATACGGTTTTATGACTTTTCAGAAATTTTGTTTCAACACCTTGACCGGGCACCTGTCATCATTCAAGGTCTGTCATTTCTATTTTATTGAGATATGATACGTTCAGGTCAGGGTCAGCATAAGAGACAACATGAAAATATGTCTATAAAAAAGGTTTTACAACTGGGTGACCCGCTATTAAGCAGGATTAGTGAATCTGTTGAAGACCCCGGCTCGGGTATCATAAAGATTCTTGTCGATGACATTTATGACACCATGCGCGATTATCAGGGGGTTGGACTGGCGGCCCCGCAAATTGGTGTGCTGAAGCGTGTGGTCGTATTCGGTTTTACCGGGAACAGCCGTTATCCCGATGCCGAACCGGTTCCGGAAACCGTATTGATAAACCCTGTTATTGATATCCTGACCACAGAAACCGTTGAAGACTGGGAGGGATGCCTGAGCATCCCGGGTATGCGTGGACTTGTGCCAAGGGCAACAAAAATACGCTATGGCGGTTTTAATCATGAAGGAAAGACAATAAACAGGACCGTTGAGGGTTTTCACGCCAGGGTTGTGTTACATGAATGTGATCACCTTGATGGTATATTGTATATACAAAGGCTGAAAAACCTGGCTGACTTTGGTTTTATTGATGCGTTACAGGAATCGAAACGTTATTCACCTGCTCCTTGTGACAGCTAATCTGATTTGTTATTAATGTTAAATCCACCCGGTATATTATTGTTTGCGATGGAAGGACTGTATTCAAGACTGTGTCTTGAAAACCTCATGTTGAGCTACAGTAATATACGCGGAATCGTTTTGCCCAGCCATTCATCCATAACCCATAAACCGTATCCTGAAAAAGATATTAGTGTCCTGAATCCTGCCTCAGTGGGGTCACTTGCTGTACACAGGAAAATTCCGGTTTACCCTGTTGACAGCGACCGGCACTATGATTACAGGGATATCCTGAGCAAGGCAAAACCTGAGCTGATTATCCTGGCCGGTTTTCCATACAGGCTTCCAGCGTCATTATTTAACTACCCGAGGTCAGGCGCCTATAATGTACATCCTTCCCTGTTACCTGCATATCGTGGCCCGGTTCCATTATTCTGGCAGTTTTATTTTGGTGAGGCCACTTCAGGAATCACGCTACACAAAATTGAAGAAACATTTGATACAGGTGATATTGCCTTGCAGGATAAAACAGCACTGTACGATGGCATCAGTAGCAAGGGTGCAACTGTCATCCTGGCCGGGCTTGCAGCCGGCCTGATACAAAACCTTATTGAAGGCATCTGTTCCGGAACCTTGAACACACACAAACAGGACGAGTCGGCATCAAGCTATTATGGCTGGCCGGATGTGGGCGTATTTACGATACCCGTGAGCTGGAATGCACGGCGTGCCTACAATTTTATTTGCGGGACACGGCACTGGAACCACGCATACAGGATTGTGCTGGATGACCGCGAGGTGGTTATCAAGGATACCTGTGGCTACAGTGAAGGTTCAGAAAAACCCGCCACAATGAATGGAGGCAATGAAAATGTGGAAGTACTTCCGTTTAGCAATGGTTATTTACAGGTGATTGTTCAGGGAGCCTCTGATTAACTCCGGGCAAGATGCGAGTTCATGAATTGAACCAGAGGTTCCTTAGCTCGGTAATCTCAACCCGGTCACCCTTATTCAATACCAGTGTGTTGTTATGGCCCGTATCCAGCAAGGTATTTTGACCAAAAAAGGCATGGTTTCCCTGCTTCCTGTATTCAAACAGGGTTTGAAGCGGTTCTCGCCCCTTTTCTCCTTTTTCAGGGTCCACTGTCGTCATGACACATCTGGAACAAAGTTTCATGCCATGAAACAGGTTCTCACCAATGGTGAAGGACCGCCAGCCATCCTCGGCGAAGGCAGCGCATCCGCTTACTACCAGGTTTGGCCTGAACCTGGGCATGGATACCCTGCCCACACCTTTGTTTTCCAGCCTGCCATTCAGGTCTTCAAGTGATGCCTCTGAAATCAGCAGAAACGGAAAGGCGTCGGCAAGGCTGACCTTGTCGTGTTCTGTCCATGCGTACCCCTGGTCTACTTGCCTGGTGGTTGAATCCGGCATATAGACAAAACTGCATTCAATGCCAAGGAACTGGCTGATCCAGTTATTTGCCTGCCCGGCTGCGGGCAATACATCAACCCGATCATTCCAGACTGTTGCCGATAAAACGTTTCCTGTATCCAGCTTTATCGGGATTGATATCCCGGTTTTTTCCGGCCCGGTGAGAATAATTTCATTATCGGTCAGGCGGGTGCCGATTAATGATAGTTTGGGATAGAGGCGCTGGGTAATAAATTTACTGTCATTGTCAACGATCATCCAGCGACGATCATGCTGAAGACCAAACGGCGTGATAATGGCTTCATCCATCCGAATCCCGGCAAGGGATTTGACGGGGTATGTATAGATCTGGCTTAACGTGATAGCGGTCATTATAATTTTTCGATAGTATGTCAGTGCTGTGCCGTTAACCTGTAATGAATCCGGATTAAACGTAAACGGCAAATACGTTTTTAGCTAACCCGCAATACGGATATGAAACCGGCAGACCGTATCAAGATACGCAAAAGATGCCATCCATGGCGGCTCGGCTGCCGCATCCGTGCGGCAGACGGTCTTTATCCGGCTTGCCGGTTCCATGTCCTCACTTTGATATGTGCTTCATAAAGTTAACGGGACTGCAGTAATAATATGTATATCCGTTTTCATGAAGACCCATTTACAGTGTTTGATTACAAGACCTGATTATACGATTTGGCAATGAATAATATCAAAGAGAATATCGATGTCATAAAAAATACGTTACTTGCGACATTAAGGTCTGCCAGTGATGGAATAAGCGAATATGATCTGATTCAACGTATCAAGGCAGATATTTTCCCCGGGGAATGCAATGAAGCGTTATTCAAGGACACGGCCAGGTTATTTGCCGTCCATTTCATTGTCTACCATGGATTGTACCGCCTCAGAGAGGACCTGTGGACAAGCCGGGCCGGCAATCTGGAAATTTCTGCATTAAATATCCACATTTGCCCTTATACAGAGCCTGTCGGCAATGACCTGGGCAAACCTGACAGGCTGGCAAGCTATTATCTCGACCTGTCTAATCTGACCGATACAAGCCAGGAGGACATTGACAAATTACTGGACTACTTTTGGCAGCATTTTATTCATTCAGACGAAAAAATGAATGCATTGTCCGTACTCGAACTCGATGAGCCATTTGATAAGAATACTTTAACAAATCATTATAGAAAAATGGCAATGAAGTTCCATCCTGACCGTGGTGGTGATAATATCAGGATACAGGAAATAAACAGTGCCTTTCAGGTTCTGAAACGTTGTTTGTAGTTGCCATTACCGCATTCATTGTTATAAACACCCTGGCGTCCTGACAAATTATTAATATGAAGGAATGAGAATGAAAATCAGCTTTATTACAAGTATTATCCTGACCAGTCTATTGGTTTCTGCAAACAGTTTCGCCGAAAAATACAAAACTGTTGAACAACGTTATGGGTACGCCCTGGGCAAACATATCGGTGAACAAGTTAAACACCGCTATCCCGATGCAGACAAACAGGCATTTATCGATGCCCTGTCCGATGTCCTTAAAGGGCAGAAAATAAAACTGACCGATAAGGAAATTAACGAGGCCATCATTTCATTCAGAAATAAAAAGATGAAACAACATGTGGCGCTGGGAAAGGCCAACCTTGAAGAAGGAAAAGCATTTATTACCCGATTCAGGAAAGAAAAGGGCGTTAAGGAACTTTCCAATGGAATTTACTACCGGATAGTCAAGTCTGGAAAAGGCACCTCACCAGGCGCAACAAGCAAGGTCCAGGTTCATTACCGGGGTACGCATATTAATGGGAAGGAATTTGATAGCTCATATAAACGCGGGCAACCTGCAACCTTCCCCCTCAAAGGGGTTATCAAGGGCTGGACGATAACGTTACAAAAAATGCAGCCAGGTGATAAATGGCAAGTCGTTATTCCTTCAGATCTTGCCTATGGCGCGGAGGGTCCCCGGGGTTCCTCAATCGGGTCTAACGAAACCCTGATATTCGAAATCGAGTTATTGAAGGTTTTATAGGCACAGGATTCAGGCATAAAAATATTTCCACTCTGATCCGGTAACCGATTTCAGCCAGGACAGTAACAACGGCCCAGGATGCGTGAAAGCGGCCACCCGGGGAGCCGACCAGACTGTATCAGAAATATTTTTATATCAATAACTTAGGGCTATTTCAAAGTAGTCAACTGTTGAATTCCGGTTTATGCTAAAGGAAATGTGATATCCTGCATGTGGATTACGAACTATAATATAACACGACTGTCCCGTTAACATGTAACGAATATAATTGAAATGTAAGCGGCAAGTGCGTTTTGGGCTAACCCGCAATCCGGACACGGAATCGGCAAGCCAAATCAAGACACGCAAAACAGGCCATCCATGGCGGCTCGGCTGCCGCATCCATGCGACAGACGGTCTTGATCAGGCTTGCCGATTCCATGCCCTCGCATTGTTATGCGCTTCATTAAAGTTAACGGGACAGCAGTGATAATATAACAATAAAACAGAGTTTAATTTCTCATGCCCAGATTAGTAATTTTTGGTGAAAACCCGGCCGAATTTACCCTCGAAGAAGGCAGCACAAGTATTGGCCGAAGCAGTCTGAACGACATCACACTGGATGATAAATCCGTCAGCAAAAGACATGCCCTGATTACCTACCAGATCATGAAAAACGGTGATCACAAGGTACAGTTGGCCGACCTGCACAGCACCAACGGGACCTTTATTAATGGTAATAAAGTCAATTATCACACACTTGAAGCAGGTGATCAGCTTTCAATCGGAACGGTAGCCTGCACTTATGTTGAAGAACTGGAATAAGGGCTCGGGAGGCTCCTAGCCGCTTTTCCCTGTGTGTGTTGTCCTGAAGGACCTGTTTTTATTCCCCCTTTTTCTCAAGACGCTGCTGCTATCCGATTCCGGCTGCCAACGGGGAACCAGGTGTTTCTTGCCATTTCCGATCAGGTCTGCCCTGCCCATTTGCTTTAATGCCTCCCTGAGTAATGGCCAGTTCTTCGAATCATGGTAACGCAGAAATGCCTTGTGAAGCCGTCTTTTTCTGTTTCCCCTGGGCGATGCCATTCTCTCGCCCATCTTTAAACTTCTCAGGGGATTATAACCGGTATGCCACATGCTGGTTGCCAGTGCCATCGGTGAGGGCAAAAATGTCTGTACCTGATCGGCACGGTAATCATTGGCCTTTAACCACAATGCCAGTTCAAGCATGTCTTCATCGGTTGTGCCGGGATGTGCCGCAATAAAATAAGGGATCAGATATTGTTCCTTACCGGCCTCTTCTGAGTATTTATCGAATAGTTCCCTGAATTTGTAATAGACACCCATCCCCGGCTTCATCATTTTTGACAGCGGCCCGTTCTCGGTGTGTTCCGGAGCGATCTTCAGGTACCCACCAACATGATGGCCAACCAGCTCACGAACATACTCGGGGGACTGCACTGCCAAATCATACCTGACACCAGAGGCGATAAAGATACGCTTGATACCCGGCAACTGCCTCGCCCGTTTGTAAAGCCGGATCAATGTTTCATGGTTTGTATTCAGGTTTTTACAGATGACCGGGTATACGCAGGAGAGTCGGCGGCAAACGGCCTCTACCTCGCTGCTGTTACACCCGAGGTTATACATGTTCGCCGTCGGGCCACCCAGGTCTGAAATATTACCGGTGAACCCCGGCACGGTGTCCCTTATTGTTTCAATTTCCCTGATGATGGAATTTTCCGAACGGCTTTGAATGATTCGTCCTTCATGCTCGGTAATGGAGCAGAAGGTACACCCCCCGAAACAACCCCTCATGATATTGATCGAAAACCGGATCATTTCATAGGCAGAAATTTTTTTCGTTTCATATGCGGGGTGTGGTAGTCGCGTATAGGGTAGCTCAAACAGTTTGTCCAGCTCCCGGGTTGACAGCGGCAGTGCCGGGGGGTTCAGAAAAAGGTATCGCCCGTTGTGTTCCTGAATCAGGGCACGTGCATTACCGGGGTTGGTTTCCAGATGCATAATACGCGAAGTATGTGCATATAATTTTTTGTCTGACCTGACTTGCTCATATGAAGGCAAAACGATGGCCGTTTTATGTGGCCCGTCAATTGAAACAGCTTGCGAATTTTTTTTATCATCCCCGGGTTGTTGATCCGGTATTTGTTTACATTCAGTCTCGCGGTCAGATTGATACGGGTTTGTATCCGCTAATACAACACCACTTGTATCAATCAGGGAATAATCAACCAGTTTGTAGTTACCCGGCACCTGTTTATATGTCAGGGCGGTCCCCCGGATGTCGGTTAACTCGTTTATCTGTTCGCCGTTTGCTAATCGATGGGAAATTTCAACCATCTGCCGCTCGGCGTTACCAAAAACCAGCAGGTCTGCCTTTGAGTCCAGCAAAACAGACCGCCTGACTTTTTCAGACCAGTAATCAAAATGGCTGATACGCCTCAGGCTGGCCTCGATACCGCCGATAATCACCGGGGTGCCCTTGTATGCCTGCCTGCACATCTGTGAATAGACGATAACGGCCCGGTCCGGACGCAAGCCGCCTTCTCCACCTGCCGTGTAAGAATCGTCTGAACGGATCTTTCGGTCTGCCGTGTAACGGTTGACCATGGAATCCATATTGCCCGCCGTCACGCCAAAGTAAAGGTTGGGTTGCCCCAGCGACATCAAGTCTGCACGGTCAGTCCAGTCCGGTTGTGAGATAATGCCGACCCTGAATCCCTGTGCCTCAAGCAGGCGACCAATCAGCGCCATGCCAAAGCTGGGATGATCCACATAGGCATCGCCGGTCACGATGATAATATCGCAACTGTCCCAACCAAGGTGGTCCATTTCCTCCCGGCTCATCGGCAGGTTGCCCGCTACACCGAAACGGTGTGCCCAGTATTTGCGACGGGAAAATAATCCTGTTTCGGCCTGATGCATCATTTTTCTTTAAAATCAATAGAATAGGTATATTTTAACACAAATCAGCCGTTTCCAGTAATCACCACGAAAAAACCATCATGACAACCCGTGATAATATTGGTCTAACAGACTGAATTTTTTGTAATTATTTATAAATCAACAGAAAAATGGTCTAAAGTAAGTGTTAACCATGACCGATAAAAAGTGTAATTACTTATTTTCAAAGTGGAATAATGACTAGACACAAAAAAAATGGAATTTTAAGCCTGTTACTGGCCCTGCTACCCGGGATTCTGTTTGTCCAGACAACCGTATTTGCAAAAACTGCCACTCCGGCCAGGGACATCAGGATCATTATCGATATGTCCGGAAGCATGAAGGTCAATGACCCTCTGAATCATCGCGTCCAGGCAGTTCAGCTTTTTTCAGAAGTTCTCCCCGATAATGTCTATGCCGGAATCTGGACATTTGCCTCTAAAGTCAACATGTTGATGAAATATGGAAAGGTTGACAGGCAATGGCGAAAAACTGCATTCAAAACAGCAAAGGAAATTCATTCCCACGGTCTTTTTACCAATATTGAAAAAGCGCTTGTTGTCGCCTCGGATGAGTGGTACGACAGGGGCAAAACCAGGGATAAATACCTTATCCTGTTAACAGATGGATACGTGGACATATCAAAGGATGCTGAAAAAAATAAACAATCACGCAAGAATATCATCGACAAGATTCTACCTGATCTGAAAAACAGGAATATTACCGTTCACACGATTGCGCTGTCTGAACATGCCGATCATGCCTTGCTTAAAAAGCTGTCCCTTGAAACGAAGGGCCGTTTTACCGTGATCAAGGATGCAGGGGCACTGGACCGTTATTTTTTCAAACTGTTCCAGTCAACGACCAAACCGGACACCATTCCCTTAAAAGGCAACAAGTTCAGGATTGACAAATCAGTAGAGGACATGACCATTGTCCTGTTTAACAAAAAACATGACAGCAAGCTGATTACACCGGAGAAAAAAGTCTGGACCCATCATAAACATCCTGCGTCTGTTAAATGGGTTAAATCCAATAACTACGAGGTTATCACGGCCTCCGGCCCGAAGGCGGGTAACTGGCTTGTTGATGCACCCATCGACCCCGACAACAAGATCATGGTCGTGACCAACCTGCGTTTGCGGGTAGACAAGCTGCCTTCTTCATTACACCCCGGTGAGCCTTTTAATATCAGGGCCTATATGACTGAAGACAGCAAGGTCGTCAAAAAGAAAGAATTTATCAATTTATTAAAAGTAACCTCATCACTGAAGAAAAAAGATGCCGCTACAACAAAGATTGTGACAATCAACTATCAGGGAAATGGCGACTTTGCTGCCAGCCTGGATACTGCAATGCTCGAAAATGACTATTCACTTACAATCACGGTCAACGGGCCTACCTTCACGAGAGAGTTCCAGCATGATTTTACAATATTCATCCCCGTTGCCGAAGTAAAAAAACCGGTTGCAGTTAAAAAGAAACCCGTCAAACAAATGTTTGAGATCATTCCTTCCCGTGTAAAACAACAACTGATCAAACAAAAGCAGGAAGAAACCGTTAAAGAGAACCCCGTTAAGGTGAAGGCCCCACCTGAAATAAAGAAGGCCGCAAAGAAAACTCATGCCCCTGAACCCGCTCACGAACCTGAAAAAGAAGAAGGGACCAGTTGGGTTCTCATCGGTTCCGTTGTGTTTTTACTAAATGTATTTTTCATTGTAATCGGTATCCTGACCTATAAAAAACTGACCAAAACCAGTGACAACCAGATAATCGAGGATAAACCGGCAGAACCCGAAGAAAAGGCCGAAGAACAGATTGAAAAAACCGGCGAAGAAAAAACTGAAGTTACATCGAAAAATAGTGATACAGGATCGGAACCACATCAGGAAGTGGATAAACCGGAATCAAAAAATGACTCCGATACAATGATTCCTGAGCTAACCGAGGAAGTTGGCAGTAAGGCCGATGAAGCAGTTATATCCGGTCTGGAAGATATTGAAGATGTCAATCCGGAAAAGGAGATTTCCAAAGGTGATGATGACCCGGGTTCTGAAGGTGTAAATGAATCGGTTGCAGACGATGCAAGCAATGCTTCTGATGTAGATACAGATGTTAAAGGTAGCAAAACCGAAGCCGTTGAAATGGTTTCCGAAGAACCGGCTACAAAAACACCTGAGGCAATTCTTGAAATTGACATTGACGGTCTTGAGGATATCGAAAATACCGGCACAGAAAAAGCTGAAGGGGAAAATTCAGATATTGTTGCAGATGAAGCTGAAAAAAATACTGAAACACAAGACACACCCGAAACTGTTTCTGAACTTGATATAGACGATCTTGTGGATAAAGAAAACGTTGACTCACAGTTGAAAGAAGAGTCTGATATTAGCTCCGAGGTGAAATCGAAATGACACGGCATATCACCTTTGAAAAATGGTTACATCTGGAGATACAAAATGGATGAGTTATATACAAGCATGCTGGTCATAGGTGCCGAGATTGGCCTGTTTATAGGGGTAATATTCGTTATCTATATCATAATTATGTTTAAGAAGAAAAAGGCAGATAAATCGATAACCGATGAATTTGTTAATGACTTCAAATCACTCTCCAAAGAACGCAAAACAACCCTGGAAGAATCATTAACCAGTGCATTCAGCCTGGATGACGGAGATGGCAAGGAATGTGCCCATAACATAATGGAGAAGGAAAAAACAATTTGTGATCATGTTCTTCGAATCTTTAATGGAAAAGGCAGGAACCTGATTCTCGAGCTTCAAAATGACCTTAACAACCTGACAGAAGCATACAAGGAACTGGGCGGCATGAGCCATTACAATCCTGACGATAATTCAGACAACCAGGAAGACATAGAAAAAATGGAAGGTGTCATCGAAGCACTTCAAAAGGATAATGACAGATTAAAGGATGACCTCAAGAAGGCCCTTGAGAGTGTCGACTATCTGCAGGAACAATACACTGTCCTGTTTGACAAAACAGGTGGTCATAACAAGGATAACTGAAATCCTACAGGTTATACGGGATCAGTATCGAGATTGCATCGGCCAGCTCATCATTGAGCCCTTCATATACTTCATCCTTCTGTTTATCAGTCAAGCTGATATATTTCCAGATACACTCATCCGGCTCATTGGATTTTTCAGGCAGTCTTTCAAGATATGTGCCTAATATAAAGCAATTTGACAAGGTATTGGCCAGATGAATAATACAGGCATCCAGTACAACATCTTCATTTACACAGGGATCATGGTGTTGCCTGATAGTATTGGTTAATACATCAGGCAAGCCCCACTGCAATAACAGCTCTGCGCCGATATCTGCATGGGTAAAGCCAAACATTTTTTTTTCCAGCCTGAAATGCAATTCCTCATCACCATCTGATTCCCTGATTATCTCCTCTGACTCCACAGGGAACCTGGAATACAGGACCAGGTTACCGATATCATGCAGCAAACCGGCGACATAAAGCCTTTCTATGTGCAATACATTACAGTCTTTTGCCAGTTTTCTTGCCAGTATTGCTGTACAGAAGCTATGGCGCCAGAATGTTGAGGGCTTGACCAGATCGGTTGCTATTTTTGAAAATGAATTAACTGCAACAACTGAGGTAATAATATTATACAGATCATCCATGCCGATAACAGAAATGGCCCTGGATATGGTATCAACCTTGTTACGAATACCATAGTAAGGGCTATTGACCACTTTCAGGACATTTGCCACAAGGCTGGGATCTGTTTTGACTATATCGGATATATCCTCAATGGTTGTATTGGGTGTGTTAATAGCTTCATTAAAACGGAACCAGACATCCGGTGGAGATATCAGGGTTTTTGTACTATCTACTATTTTCTTTACGGGATCCATATCCATACATCGTTACTCATCAATCCATTTTTGTAATGTTTCAATTATTTTTGTTGCCTGAGCTATACTTGAAATATTGAATTTGGATTTCTGCTTATACTCACCATCCCTCTTCTGGTACCGCCTGATCGTAAATTTAACCGGGCCATATTCCTGCTTGCTTCTATCCCAATCCTGATACTTGAAAACGATAGTAGACCAGGCTCCTTTTGTAAGAACAACTTTATCCAGTTGCCTGGTGATAACGGTATCATCCTCGGTGTATGATATCGAAATGTCATCTACGGTTTCTGCCATTTATTACTCCACGATTTTATATAGTTATATTACCAGCCGGTATCTGTATATAGAAACCTTTTTCATTAATTATACCGATTACTTCAGAGGGACTGGACTGTGCAAGCCGGGTGGACCGGCTTATGTCCAGTTGCATGACAAGTTCGATATCTCCAAACATTTTAAGAATGTCACCAGGAATATCGGTTACAGGTTTTTCTACCGGCATAAATAGATAATGATCTTGCTGCCTACTGCCCTTGTATATATTACATTCCATGTTGATCCGGACCTTGACTATCTATTTATTTTTTGTTGCGCAGGAACGCCCCGGTAATTATATACATAAATTTCTTAAAGAATAAAGATTTATTCGAATCTGTAATTTTGCTGGTTTCAGATTCCCTGGCCCTTAATTCTTCCAGTCTCCTGCGAATTTCATTCCTTTCAGAATCTCTGGCCTTTTTGTCATTTTCAATGTCCTGCTGACTGCGTTCTGCCTGTTCCCTGGCGATATCCATGGCACGCTTTCTCGCTTGTTCTATACCAAGCTTCTTGTCATAAGATGCAGTCTCACCTGTTTCAGGTGCAACTGCTTCACTTGCAATGGTCTCTGCATATTCCAGATTACTCTCGTCGGGCAGTTCAAATGTAAGAGAGATTTCATCATCTTTTTCATCATTGCCAGCTGGCTCTGCCATGGGTTCAGACGTGACAGACCCATCAACGGCATCAAAATCTTCATCAATCTCAAGCTCAAATGTGTCCAGTTCATTATTCAGGAAATCTTCATCAATGGTGAATTCAAACCCGGGCGCTTTCACTTCTGTGGTTTCGATTTCGCCTGTTTCCCCATGCATTTCATTCACTGCCGGCATCAATTCAGGTTCAACCAATGGCACTTCTTCCTGCGCAACCGGGTGCTGTGTGATTTTTTCCTGCTCTGGCACGGTGGCCTGATCTTCATTGTCAAACCCGAGAATTTCTGCAACGGCTTGATCAGACAGCCCTGGCGCTGCCGGCCCTGCTTCCTCATTTACAGAGAAGAATTTGTTAACACAATTTGTTATTTCATCCGTCTTGAACGGTTTGGTGATTAGCGCATCACCACCTGCACTGGATACTTTTTCTTCAAATTGAGGATCATCATCGTTTGCGGTAATAATGATGTAGGGTATGTTTTGTATGTGGTCATCACTGGAATTACGAACTCTTTCCAGCAAACCGAATCCATCCAGGTTTGGCATGGAAACATCTGAAAAAACGGCTGTAATTGCAGAATTTTCAATAAGCTTGTCCCATGCATCCTCACCATCAACGGCCTGAATTACCTCAAAATTCTTTCTCAGAATCTTGCTCAGGGCCAGTCTGATGACCTTGGAATCATCTACTATCAGGACGGGGGATTTATGTTGATCAGATACTTGCTGTTGCTGTGGCTGCATAGGTGATTTTATAAAACCTCATGATAATCAACTTATTATTAATTTGTTGATATGAACAATTAACCCCAGCCCTGCCGGCATGAACATGTTATCGGCAATCCCAATATGATACTTTAATTGACATTGTATATTTTTAATTAACAGCTATGTATATTTTCCCTGTAAACTATTAAAATGTATCTGATTTAATTGAATTTTCAGGCAGGAGACAGGTATGAGAACGATCCAGGACAAGATAGAAAAAAAACTGGCTGACAATATACAATCCGACTTTCTGGAGGTATTGAACGAGAGTCATAAGCATAATGTTCCCAAGGGCTCGGAATCGCACTTTAATATCACCGTTGTAAGCAAGGAATTTGAAGGAAAGAACCTGCTGGCCCAACACAGGATAATTAACGCCATCCTGAAAGATGAGCTGTCCGGTTCAATCCATGCCCTGGCTTTGCACACCTATACGCCCGGTGAATGGATCGAGGCAAACGCTACCAGCCCGCAATCACCACCCTGTCAGGGTGGTAGCAATCAAACCTGATTTTGCAGACCTTGCACAAGGGTCGGGTATTTCAGCCTGACCTTGAGTTCTCTGATCATGGCCGAATTATCAATTTTTTTTGATTCGGCCAGATATGACATCATGTTTACTGAAAACCTTCTGCTACATTCATCCAGACCAAGCTGTTCCGGCTCCGGTAAACCCATACGCCTGGCTACGGCAATGAAAAATTCAGTCATGGTTGCCGGATTCCCGTCACTGATATTAAATATTTTTTGGTCACCGCAATAACTTATTGCCTTGATACAGGCCTGTACCAGGTCATCAACATGAACCCTGTTACTCCATGGCGAGTCGGATATGGTCAATACCGGCTTTTTTTCATACAACCGCCTGACCGGTAGATTACCCGGGCCATATATACCAGGCACTCTGAACACAACAGAATCCACCTCCCTTTTATCACACCAGTCAGAAAGACTGGTTTCTGCGCTGAGACGTCTCCTGGCACGTTCGGTAAGTGGTTCGGGCATGCGTGTCTCATCGACCCACTCCCCCTTACAGTCTCCATACACACCCGTGGTGCTTATCAGAATAATTTTTTTTGGCAGGTTTAATGTATTCAGGGAATCAAGAAAATGGACTATTCGGGTATCGGTCACCCCTGTTTTAATCGGCGGTATCAGGTAGAAAACAATTGCATGCTGCAAGTTTATTTCAACTGGAAAATCACTATTTTTATCCAGGTCGATATCATAACTTTCAAATTCATTTTCTAACTGTCGCCGGCTTGTTTCTGTTCTTGTAATTGCAATGACTTTATAATCATTTTTCCTGCATTCGGAAGCCAGTTTTTTGCCAACATAACCACAACCAGTAATTATAATCCGGGTATCCATGCGACATGATTTACCAGATTGCGATGAAGTAGGGTATCCAGACAATAAAGATGATGGCAACCAGAAGCAGATCAATTCTCATTATATTCCTGAATTTTACTGCGTCATCACCTTTTGCATCAATCAGCCAGACTCTGTTCATCAAGGCATCAAGGAGTAGCACCATGAAAATCAACGGGGTGAGTGCTGGCATGATCAGCGTCTGCAATACTGCAATTCCTTCATAATTTGCCATGGTTCCTGCAGCAGGAGAAAAAATACTGAGTAATAATGCCAGTATGGCAAGCATTACCCGCAATGGTTTCATTTGTTTTAATAACAGGTTAATTTTCTGTATCATTATTGTGTTCTTTATTCTTTCCCAGTTTATTGATCAGTTGTAAAAAATTCATATCAGATAATGATTTCCTCACGGATGAATCGATAATGTCGAATATCTCAATTATAACAGGCTCATCAACCTTCATCCTGTTCTCAATATGGGAATTATTACCGTCCTGTCGAATGTCATCAATAACATCCATAACCTTGATCTTTTCCAGTGGTTTCGAAGGATAATACAAGGCAGGAAAATCATCGGTATGAATAATGTATCCACTGCTTTCCAGGTTCTCAAGTATTTGAGAAAGTATTATCGACGGTGCCGAAGTAGCCTGCACCAGTTCATCGTGCGTCATTTCATCCTTGAGGTTATTGTATCGTTCACATATCTCCATCATAACCTTGATAGCAAGATGCTCCTTTGCCTTGTTACTTATTTTCAGGCTGATTTTTTCAGGCGTAATATACTCGGGATTCTGATGATAGAATGCAATACTTGCCCCGATCAGTAATATAACCCAGCTCAAATACAACCATATAAGAAAAAATATCAATGTGGCAAAAGCCGAGTATATCGCAGTGTAGTTAGCCGATTTAACCAGAAATGATGCAAACGCCCAGCCTGTTGTCTCCCACAAGATACCGGATATCACTGCCCCTACCAAAGCAGATTTAAAAACCACCCTGGTATTCGGTATCAGGCTGTAAATAAATGTAAAGGCTGTAATAATCAGGAGAAATGGTACGGCCTTGCTGATAAAAGCAAGAAAAACACCGAACAACTCTATCGATTGCAATCCTACAAACAGGCTGGTACTGGTAATGCTGGCGGTTATACCGATTGCTGTAAAAACAAGGACCGGGCCTACAAATATTACGCTCAAGTAATCACTGAACCGTTGTGTAAATGGACGAACCCGGGAAACATTCCAGGTAAAATTAAATGCCCCCTCTATTTTTTTTATCAGTGAAACCACCGTGTATAACAACAGGAACAGGCCCAGTGACCCCAGTACCCCAACCTTGACGTTACTGACAAATTCGATAATTCTCTGGGTGATCTCAACACCTTGCTCACCCAAAGGGGCCAACAGTTTCAACAGTACGGGTTCAATCTGGTTATGAACACCAAAACCCTTAAGTACCGAGAAACTGACTGCCAGCAGGGGTACCAGTGACAGCAACGTCGTATATACCAGGCTCATCGCACGCAGGGTCAGTTGTCCATCTGCCAGATCCCGTATTACCACATATATAATACGGATTAAACCCTGTAAAAACCGGATCCATGCAGACTGTCTGCCCAGTTCATCATCCCATAACAGGAATTTCAGTTTTTTATATAAATCAATCAATATCTTGTAGATTATTTCTAATGTTAATAATACTTATTATACCTGATTATAGTGTAGTTAATCTGTTAGTAAAATGTGCGCCAACTCACAACGAATACCACACACCCTTACTATTATAGTCATCAAGCCGATAATTTTATTATGAATATAACTGTGGGAATAGCATGTCTATGGATCAAATAAAAATTGACATCGAGGATCTTACAACGGGGATGTATGTATCTCGTCTCGATCGTCCGTGGATCGAGACACCATTTCCACTCCAGGGCTATTACATCAAGGAATTAAGTGATATCAGTGCTCTTCGTCAGTACTGTAAACATGTCTACATTGACATAAGACGTGGCAAAAGTCCTGTTGATCCTGTATTCCTGCAAACCCTGGACTCATCCTTCTCTAACGGCATAACTAATAAATCGGTCAAAGGTGTCAAATCCAGAAAACTGAAAACCAAAAAAGGCTTCTACAAGTATGCAACCTCACCAAGGAAAGAGGTTAAAAATGCGCACAAGATGAAAGAACTCGCAGAACTCGCTATCTCCTATATCGACGGGGCCCTGGCATCACATAAGAAATTCCCGGTTAAGGAAACGAAAAAGGTTGTTTCACTTATGGTGCAGAATATAATAAAAAATCCAGATGCCTTCATCTGGTTAAACAAAATCAAGGACAAGGACTCACATTTATACGGTCATACCGTACGTACCACCATCTGGGCCATCTCCCTGGGCAGACATCTGGGTGTATCCGTAGATGCCCTGAATAATCTTGCACTTGGAATAATGATTTCAGAGGTAGGAAAGACAAAGTTACCTGATAGTCTGCTTGAAAAAAGTCAGGCTGATTTTAGTCTGGAAGAGCTTGAGTTGTATCAGACACATGTCATGCATGCCATGGAAATTCTGAATGAAACAGATGGTATGAACAACCATGTACTGGGCGTTGTTGCCAGTATGCATGAGAAACATGACGGGTCAGGATACCCGCAAGGACTTATTGGCGACCAGATTCCATATCTGGCAAAGTTGGCCGGAATCTCCGGTTATTATGATGAAATCACCTTCCCCAGAAATGAAGAGTTTGGTTTGAGCCCGACAGATGGCATCGCCCAGATATACAGAATGATAAACCAGGAGTTTCAGAAAGATCTGGTTGAGGAATTTATACAGGCAACAGGTATATATCCTGCCGGCACTCTGGTTGAACTCAGTACATCTGAAACAGCCATGGTAATTGAACAAAATCCGGAAAGAAGGTTAAGGCCCAAGGTATTGTTATTACTTGATGCCGAAAAAAATCGATATAAAAGATTCAAGCTTCTTGATCTAATGAAAAAGGTGAAGACAGTTGATGGGCGATATCTTGAGATAGCATATAGCTTGCCTATTGGATCCTATGGTGCCGACCCTTCCAGTATATATGACACGGCATTTACATCTAAATGGTCTTTCTCAAAGGCTTCATAAACCAATATTGCTGTGCCGTTAACCCATGACGAATGTAGTTGAAAAGTTAACGGGACAACAGTGATAAGCCAATAAAACTGACCGCCCCGGTTTTTCCCTGTCGACCTGTGCTACAAAAACTAGTTCCTGTAATAGTTTTCCATAAAAACATCAAAGGATATCTCATCTGAACTTTCAATCTGTTTCTGCCTGATCAGTGATTCACTAACATGTTCCTCGAACATTTTCCTGCTGTTTGCATCAAGGGTCTTTTGCTTGAAATAGCTGCCGTGCTGGATGGACATTCTTTTTGCAAAAAAATGAAATGCCTCCTGCTTTTCCTTCATTTCGGCCAGCATTTTTGCCGATGGTGTATTTCCGGAATCTTCAACCGACCTGTACAAAACACCGTGCGCCCTTGAATACTTGTCTGTGTTATTTACACTATCCAGCAATTCGCATATTGGGACCATTGCGGAAAATAAATTTTTTGCCCAATCACCCAGCTTGATATCTTTTCCCTTATATTTTATTTTTAACCCGGGCTGTCTTCCCTTTAATGCAACCAGCATTTCATTATAATCAATATCTCTTCGTTCCATGGCAGAAATATCAGGACTGTCTGTTAGTAAACAAAAAAGCATCATGGCTTCAAGGAAATGCAACTGGACCTCATTGATGCCCAATGGATCAAAAGCATTAACATCCAGTGACCGCAGCTCAATGTATTTAACGCCTCTTTCTTTTAGTGCATTAACGGGTTTTTCGTTTGGTGCGACAATTTGCTTGGGTCTGACAGTACTGTAATATTCATTTTCTATTTGCAGGATATTTGCATTCAGCTGACGATATTTACCATTTACCTTTACTCCAATTTTCTCATACTCGGGGCAAGGAGTTTCAATGGCATATTTCAGGTTTGCGATATATTCATCAAGGCTGTCATAACAGACCTGAATACCATTCTCATTCTCCTTTTTATTATGGTAGCCAATATCGCTCATTCTGAGAGATGTCGCATATGGCTCAAAATAGGTATTTTCATCAAATGTTTTCAGGTTCGTTTTGATATTTTCAAAAAATGATCTGCATACAGCAGGTGAAGCTCCAAAAAGATATGGTACGATCCACCCTGTTCTCAAAAGATTTCTGATCAATGAAAAATACTGTTCATTTATAAATTCCTGTAATTCTACAGACTTGTCGCCCGACTCGTAAAGACAACTCCAGAATTTATCGGCATACGAATAGTTAAAATGAACACCCGCGATAGTTTGCATGGTTTTTCCATACCTGTACCCCAGGCCATTTCGATAAACAGTCTTCATTTTCCCAAGATTGGATTTGCCGTACTCCGCGACAGGTATCCGGGATTCACCCATTACCACACAGGGCATGCTTGTGGCCCAGAATTTTTCTCCCTCAAGACGTTGATAAACAAAAATGTGCAGGTCTTCCAGAAAACAAAGCGCCTTGCCGATTGAAGTCATCGGCGGCGTAATGAATTCGGTAAGTGCTTCTGAGTAATCGGTGGTAATATACTGGTTTGTTAATGCAGAACCCAGATTCAAGGGGTGACGAGTCTGTGCTATTTTCCCTTCCATCGATACGCGCAGACTTTCCTTCTCGATTCCGACCAGACTTGCCTGCAAATAATCAGTACTACCTGTATCGACCAGGCGAGCGATATTTAACTTAATGTCTGAGTACAAGGATATAGCCCGGGTAAGTAAAAGTATTGGTGAGGCATCTTATATTTTCATGAAGTGACTTGCAAGCTGTTTGAAAGCACTCACCGTGCCTGCGTTATACAGATTGCTTGATACTTAACGAAATAAACTGTTCGCTGTCCTAGCTCACTTGTCCTGTAACTCTGAGCCGGCTTCAGCTATGCTCATTGTCGAGATATCAATCTCCAGTTCATTGGCATGGGCTTCATCCGACAGCCTTGTACCGGTATCAGAGAGTTCTGCAACAAATTCATGAATAGCAACCGGCTCGACTACAGATGGTTCCACGATAATTTCTCCTGCTGCTGACATGGTTAACTGTGAAATGTCAATGGCGGGTTCTTCAGGCATTACATGTTCAATGATTTTAACACCGGGCCCGGCCACTGAAATTTCATTCGTACCTGCCATGGGCTTTGTCTGCTCCCCGGCTTTCCGTGTTTCTTTTTCACTGGCAGTCACCTCCTCATCAGTATTTGATGTGTTGGCTTTCTGGCTGACTGGACGTACCTCCTCCTGATCTATCAGGCTTGCAAAAACGCCTGCCTTGTTGATAGCAAACTGGTATTTCCTGGCTTCTTCCTGTTCAAGATCACGTTTGATTACGACAGGTTTGCCGGCAAGCATTTTTTCAATAAACAAGGGGTCCTTCCTGAACATGCTGGCAAGTGATTGCACAACTGCCTCTTTTTTAAATTCGGGCCTGATTTGACCTGTGAAAACAACAGAATAACTCATGGCTTCTCGGTCTCATGATTCAAAATAGAATGATAATAGGTTAATATTAGTCCTGGATCGGTCCTGTGGCAAGCTATGTGACTGATTTTCATTGCATTAATGAGCATTTTAGGTGAATATCAATGAAATGAATAAAGAAAACAATAATAGAACATTTCCCCGGCTGGATGCCCAATGTCCGGTGCTGTATCGAACTGCAAATAATAAAGGCTGGAAGGTTGCAAAAATGCAGAATTTTTCAGCCACCGGGATTCATATGATTGCAGATGAAAAAATAAAATTATCAAGCAAGATTAACATACAGATCAAACCTGGAAGCAAAAAAACCATTCCCGGTATCAAGGCAGTTGGCAAAGTACTTCGATGTGAATCAATTGCTGATGATAAATACCTTATTTCATGTCACTTGACGGATGTATCATCCGGTTTTTAGTTTCTGGCTGTAACCTTCAATTTCAGTTACCGATACACTGTTGTCCCGTTAACCCATGACGAATATAGTTGAAACGTAAACGGCAAGTGCATTTTGGGCCAACCCGCAACCCGGACATGAAACCGGCAAACCAAATCAAGACACGCAAAACATGCCATCCATGGCGGCCCGGCTGCCGTATCCGTTCGGCAGACGGTCTTGATATGGCTTACCGATTTCATGTCCTCACATTGTTATGTGCTTCATAAAGTTAACGGAACAACAGTGCCCCGTCATGAATAATCCACCCCTGTACCTTTCAGGCCACAATATCCCGATGGATTTTTTGCCAGGTATTGCTGATGATATTCTTCTGCATAGTAAAATGTACTTTCAATCCTGATTTCAGTCGAGATTGCCGGCAGTCCACTTTTTGCCAATACTTTTGCGTACCTGTCCCTGCTGGAAATCACCTGCCGGTATTCTTCATCACTACCCGGATATACAGCCGATCGATACTGTGTCCCTGTATCATTACCCTGACGCATCCCCTGTGTCGGATCATGCCCTGCCCAAAAGACGGCGAGTAAATCCTGCAAGGTTGTGTGCGTTGGGTCATAAACAATCAGCACAACCTCGGCATGACCCGTCATTCCCGAACAAACTTCCTCATATTCAGGATTAGGGGTGAAGCCGCCAGCATACCCCACCGCCGTTGTGTAAACCCCTTTCAGCTTCCAGAACAACCTTTCGGCACCCCAAAAACAACCCATACCCACGACCAGTCTTGAATACTTTTTATCAAAGTCCTCTCTCAGCGGTGTATTAAGCACGCCGTGCTTACGGGTTAATGGCATGAGGCTTTGCCTGCCTTGCAGTGCCTGATCCGCCTTAACCATCGTTACCATCATGATACTTACAATCGTTTTGCCAAAAAGAAATAATACACTAACTTTCCGGATTCAAAGAGATTATAGACCCCCGTGTGTTGAATACCGGCAAAATCAGAAAATGACCTTTTTAGATACCATGGAACTTTTTTTCTGATCATGTCTGTGTTTCTATCTGAAATCCGGTTTAGTGAGGCCATTATGTTGCAGGTTACATCTTTGGCTCGTAAAACATGCATATCATGACTTGCCAACTGGCTCTTCATCATCGCTACCTGACTTACCGGCATCAAGTCACAATAACAAAAATATCCTCCTGGTTTAAGGACACATGCCACCTCTTCGATAAACGTTTCAATGCTCGAATAACAATGGGAGGATTCAATATTGATCAGGACATCCGCAACGTGTTTCTTCAGTGGAATCTGTAATGCATCTCCTGCAACAAAGGTGAGATTACTATTCTGCTTCAGTGAGGCACAGTCAACCGAAGCATTTTTTGCCAGATCGAGCCCGATATACAATAATGGGTTGTATTTTTCTGATAAATATAACGCACCACCCCCTCTACCCGCACCCACTTCAATGACAACCTTGCCGTTGATATCTGCATCGCTGATAACATATTCATAGAGCTCCAGTTGTGGTACGACATCCACCGGACTTTTCCCGGATTCTGCTCCATTCCCCACGGGCAGAAACCCGTAGTTCATGCTGGATAACAACCTCTCAGGATCATGCAGGGCAAGAAAGTTATACCATTTCTTCCATAAAAAACGGTTAAATGTAGGGGAAATACCCGTGAGCCAGACAAATATCATCGACAGCAGGCCTGTTTTTTTCTCTACTCGATTTGGCATGTGATATTAGAGTGTAAGGTTAATTATCATGAACAGGAAATATAATATTGATTTTTATAATTTTATAAAATATGTTTCACGTCGCAATGACCCGTATTTACTAACCGCAATGATGTTTGTGGAAATCCGCCTGGAAATGCCGATTCAGATCTTCTCCTGAAGTATTAGCCTCTACTAATGTAAAAGATAGCTAATATACAACTTTACTTCATTTTATTGTAAAAAAGAACCATAATAATACAGTACTGTTAAGTATTAATTATAGAAATAATTTCAGGAGTCAGTGATGGAACAACGTACATGGAAAAGAGACTCTTTAGCTTTAGATGTGGAAATCAGGATGTGGCGTCCAGCTGGTGAAGAAATACTTTGCTGCAAAACCCTCGATGTTTCGCTGGGAGGGGCAGAACTATTGACACATAATGTTACTTTCCCTAAACATAGAGTTCTCGAAATCAGATTTTCAGAATTAAATGGCCGGGGACTGAAACAATCCCGTATTCTTGGTAAATTTATTCGTAAAACCAATGGAGGCATCGCTATCCAGTTTCGCAAGGCGAATAACGATACATTGAAAATATTGCAGGCGCTTATGGTGAAAGACAGGATTAACAAGAAAAAAATAGAAAAACTGAAATATGGGCTAGCCGGTTAAGCTCACTTCACAATCAACCATCGCAGACAACCGGAGGTATAGATGAAAAATATTCTGTTTGTAAGTCTTTATAGCTTAATCCTGACTTTCTCCAGTATAATAAATGCGGCTGACAAGACCGAAATTGATATCAAGGTAAAAAGTACGCTAAGTAAATTTAAAAATAAAATAGGTGGCGCGCGCACCTTTCTGAAAAAAGCAGAGGGTGTTCTTGTATTCCCCGATGTGATCAAGGCAGGTTTTGGTATCGGTGGTGAATATGGTGAAGGTGCATTGTTGATAAAAGGCAAAACCGTACAATATTACAGCACAGCTGCAGCCTCAATCGGGTTTCAGTTTGGAGCACAACAAAAAAGCGTTATTATTGTTTTTCTGCAAAAAAAGGCCCTTGAGAAATTCAGAAAAAGTGATGGCTGGGAAGCAGGTGTAGATGGATCGGTTGCATTAATCGAACTGGGTGCGGGCAAGGCAATAGACTCCACCACGCACAACAAACCCATTGTAGGTTTTATATTTGGAAACAAGGGGCTGATGTACAATTTAACACTGGAAGGCTCAAAATTCAGCAAAATCGTTCGATAAATTACTTAACATATTTCACTGTTGTCACGTTAACCCGTGACGAATGTAGTTGAAATGTAAGCGGCAAGTGCGTTTTGGACTAACCCGCAATCCGGACATGAAACCGGCAAGCCTGATCAAGACACGCAAAACATGCCATCCATGGCGGCTCGGCTGCCGCATCCGTGCGGCAGACGGTCTTGATCAGGCTTGCCGATTCCATGTCCTCACATTGATATGTGCTTCATAAAGTTAACGGGGCAGCAGTAAAAGTGCGTATAGATGTGGGGGTATTATCTGTTAGTATAACGCCAGTGACAGCCCTGCAAGACCACCACAATATAATGACAAACACCAGCGCCCCTGTTGAAGTCTGGCAAATACCCACTGCCGGAAAAGAAGATGAGCTTGATTTCCTCTCAGGATATCTTTCGCCTGAAGAAAAGGCTCGTGTTAAAGGCATTCACTCAAACGAAAAACGACACACCTTCATCACATCACATGCTGTAATGCGAATTGTGCTGGGAAAGTTCATCAAGGAAATCCCGCAACAAATACACATACAGACAGACAGTCAAGGAAAGCCTGTTCTTGAAAGAAACAGGGGCATTTACTTCAACCTTAGCCATACCCATGCCTTTTCCTTACTGGCCGTTTCCGCGCATAATAATATCGGGGTTGATGTCGAAACAATAAAACCGGGCCGAGACTTCCTTTCTATTGCAAAACGTTTTTTCAGCACTTCAGAATATGAGTGGCTACTGGATCTGGCCAGGGAAGAACTGCCTGAATATTTTTATCAACTCTGGTGTTTCAAGGAAGCCTATCTGAAGGGTACAGGCAAAGGGTTGCAGGGTGGACTTGATAGTTTGTCCTTGCCAAAAGGAATGCTACAACACGATCTGCCTGTCAGGCCATTTGCAGATCGACCATGGCATATCATCCCCGTCGTGATTTCAGGTCGGTACAAGGCGGCCCTTGCTATTGAAGGCAAGCCTCCCGTCGTCAATCAGCATTACTGGAACTGTCAGGATTATAATCCAGACTGACTATTGCAGTATCATTATGAATTGGATTGGCTGTGCTTCATGCTTGCATACCATTCTGCTATTTTAACAGTAAAGAGCACTAGTCTGTATTTTCTGAACCCTGCTTATCAAGCTGTTCCCACCTGGAATATGCCTCTGACAAATCTGTTTCGATGACAGCAATTTCGTTCAATATTTCCTTGATAGTATCTTTCCCCTGCATATAAAACCCGGGGTCACTTACTTTATCTTGCAACTGCTTCTGTTCGGACTCAAGCTCTTCAATTTTTCCAGGCAGGCATTCCAGTTCACGTTTTTCATTGTAGCCCGGCTTTTTCCCTGATCGCCGGTTTTTTTCATAGCTTTTTTCTGCAGGAGCAGGAAATTTTTTTGACCTCTGAAGTTCTGCCTGCTGTTTTTTGCTTTGTCGTAGCCAGTCTTCATAACCACCAACATACTCGTTTACGTTGCCATCACCTTCGAATACCAGCGTTGAAGTAACCACATTATCCAGAAAACTGCGGTCATGACTGACGAGCAACAATGTACCATCGTAATCAACAAGCAGTTCTTCCAGTAGCTCCAGAGTGTCAACATCAAGATCGTTTGTCGGCTCATCCAGTACCAGCAGGTTTGATGATTTCACAAAGGTCTTTGCCAGCAACAGCCGGTTCCTTTCTCCGCCGGAAAGTGCCTTGACCGGGGTATTTATTTTTTCGGGGGGAAATAGAAAATCTTTCAGGTAACTGATCACATGTCTGGAGTGCCCTCTGACAACCACATAATCCTGGCCTTCACTCATATTTTCCTTTACGGTTTTTTCCAGATCAAGCTGGTCTCTTTGCTGGTCATAATAGGCTGTTTTCAGTTTTGTACCCTGCACAACCTCGCCTTCTTCGGGTGTGATAACCCCTAGAATCAGTTTAAGTAATGTGCTTTTACCCGAACCGTTTGACCCAATAATACCTATCCTGTCACCCCGGATAATCCGCGTTGACAAATCATGTATGATTACATTGTCATCATAACAAAAACTGACGTGACGCAAATCCGCTACAATTTTTCCTGTTGCTTCACCTGAATCCAGGTTCATATTGACATTTTTTTGTCTGTCCCGCCTTTGAGATCGCTCCTTGCGCATCGCTTCCAGTGCCCGCACCCTTCCCTCATTGCGCGTACGCCTTGCCTTGATACCCTTGCGTATCCATAGTTCTTCCTCTGCCAGCTTTTTGTCAAAATTCTTATTCGCGTTTTCCTCTGCGGACAGTTCCTGTTCCTTACGCTTGATATAACTGTCCAGATTGCCCGGATATGACCTTAATATTCCCCTGTCCAGTTCTACTATTCTGGTGGCCAGGTGCCTGAGAAAAGTCCGGTCATGTGTAATAAACACAACCGCACCCGGGTATGACCGCAAAAATTCCTCAAGCCAGGTAATCGAGCTGATATCAAGATGGTTGGTTGGCTCATCAAGCAACAAAAGATCCGGCTCATTGACCAGTGCCTGGGCGAGGATAACGCGGCGCCTCAGCCCACCTGACATCTGTGCAAGCTCCTTGTCCGGATCAAGATCGAGTTTCGAAATAACCATATCAACCTTCTGTGTAAGCCTCCATCCATCTCCTGCTTCCAGTCTGTGTTGCAGGTCGGACAATTCATGCAACAAGTTATTGTCACCACCCAGTGATACTTCATGCACCAGACTGTGATACCTCGTTAACAGTTCACTGACATTACCCAATCCGCTGGAAACAATATCAAAAACACTTCGGGATTCATTTTCCGGAACTTCCTGCTCGAGATAGGCAACCCGGGTACCATCACGCAGCCATATCGTGCCATCATCGGGCTGGCTTTTGCCACAGACCACTTTCATTAGTGTTGACTTGCCCGTGCCGTTACGGCCAATCAGACAAACACGTTCACCCGACTCAATCTGCAGGTTTACATTATCAAGTAAAGGCAGATGACCATAGGCCAGATTTATTTTATCAAGACTTAATATATTCATAGTAAATATCACTGTTGTCCCGTTAACTTAATGAAGCACATATCAATGTGAGGACATGGAATCGGTACGCCTGATCAAGACCGTCTGCCGCACGGATGCGGCAGCCGAGCCGCCATGGATGGCATGTTTTGCGTGTCTTGATCAGGCTTGCCGGTTTCATGT